>CAZJBR010000050.1:0-4996 GCA_964544435.1 uncultured Methanosarcinales archaeon | reverse complement strand
GACAGCTGAAGTAAGCCAGAAAGCTTCATGGGTGCTGCAGAACAAGCAGGGTGTGTGTGACGAATTGACTTCGTTATTCATAGCTTTGCTGCGATCAGTCGGCATTCCGGCAAGATTTGTATCTGGAATTGCTTACACAAACTCTGAGTTATTCCCAGAAAAATGGGGCCCCCATGGATGGGCAGAGGTTTACTTCCCGGGTTATGGGTGGGTTCCTTTTGATGTCACTTATGGAGAATTCGGGTGGATTGACCCGACGCACATTAAATTCAAGGATTCTGTTGACAGCGACGAGCCGTCAACTTATTATCAATGGATTGGAAGAAATGCCGATTTAAGCACAAATAAGCTCGATATAAAGGCAGAATTGTTAGACAGCATAGGCTACTCTATAACTCCAATAATTCTGCAAGCTTCTGTTCTGAAAAAAGCAGTTGGCTTCGGCTCATATAATCTTGTGGAAGCAGCTATAGAAAACCCAAACGACTTCTATTACGCAACAGAGCTTCATTTGAATAAGCCAAGGGAAATAAAAATTGTCGGAAACGAGCTGAAAGGCATATTATTGCTTCCAAGAGAAAAAAAGAAAGTGTTTTGGATAGTAAAACTGGACAACGATTTTGACAGAAGGTATTATTACACATTCCCGATAATTGCCAGCACAGTAAACAACATCACATCAGAAACAAGTTTTACATCAAGCATGCGGGATAATTATATTTCACTGGACGAAGTTGAGCAAGCAGCAAAATTGTTGGAGGAAGAAAAGGAAAAAAAGTATTCTGGAAATGTTGTTTTGAGCTGCAACGCAACAAAAAACGAGTTTTATGAATATGAAAATGCAGAAATTCATTGCGATGTAAAAAACACAGGCAATGTTTTCCTTGAGAACGCTGATGTTTGCTTTGGCAGCGAGTGCAAAAAAATAGATATCGGCATAGCGCAAACAAAAAATATCCTATTTGAAATAAACAAATCAATTGCAGGCTACAGGGAAAGCACTGTTACATTAAGGAACGAGCTTGTTTCAAAAACATCTTATGTCAATTTCAAGATTAATGACGAACCGAGAATTGAGATTGAAGATTTGGAGTTTCCTGCAAATGTCACTTACAATGAAAATTTCACTATTTCTTTTACGCTTGCAAAAATTTCGCAGTCAAACCCGAAGAATATAGAAGCTACCCTATCCTTGAATGGGATTGAAAAAAAATTGAGCATTAATGAACTGACGGAGAGCAGGAGATTTTCATTGAGCTTTGTGGGCAGCCAGCTGAAATACGGAGAAAGCAAGTACAAGATTAATGTTGATTATTACGATGGGTTAAATAAAAAATACAATGTTAATGAAGAATTTTCCATGCGCCTTTTGAATCTTAAATTCTGGCAAAAGGGTGTATTATTTCTTAGCAATCTTGCGACGGCCAGTTTAGTTACAATAGTCGTGATGAGTTCGGTTGCGATGATTGTGTTTATGAGTGTTGTTGGTTGGCTGTTTAGGAAGAGGTAAAAGTCTAGGATAAAATTAATAAACAATTTATAATTGAGCTACTTCCTCTGAGGTCAGCGTTCTGCTACCTGTCTCATAAGTTCCAAGCGTTGAATCATCTACTTTATCAACGACACTATATCTCGGCTGAATAGGATATACATGAATTTCTCTTCTACTATAACCTCCATCTCCAAGCAATTCCATATTTTGCAATTTCTTTAACTCTTGTCTTATTTCTGCTCTTAATTTTGGTGAAACATTAAAGTAGAAGCGAATGTCTAGCAGATTATCCAAACCTTTCGTGAGTGCTGGGATGCGGGTAACTCTTGATCCAGAACTTTGTCCAAAATCTACCATTTATTGTAGAATTGATATTATGTTTATAAATTTATTTAACCCTTCTTGCTCAATCCCAAATAGGTCGACTCAAAAATTACGTATCTAGAATTGAGCGAATAGATATTCGTAATATTGAAGATATACTTTAATAATTTAAGATTTCTTTTCAATATTATAAATAATAAGATTTGATTAGTTTTAAATATTTTTCTATATTGAAATTAAATAAAACCCAAAGTTTAATAAAGAAGATGTTATTTCTTTTGTTAGTATGGAACAAGATAACACCGAAGTAATAGATAAGATTGTGCCTGACACATCTGTAATAATTGAAGGTTTGCTGTCAGAAAAGATAAGGAATAACCACATAAAATCAACTGAAATAGTAATACATGAAGCTGTAATTGCAGAGCTTGAGCACCAGGCCAATCTTGGAAAGGCAATTGGATTTCTTGGACTTGATGAAATAAAAAGGATAAAAAGGCTTTCAATAGAGAAAGGATTTGAGTTTTCTTTCAAAGGCTTAAGGCCAAAAGCTGCCGAAATAAGGCATGCTTCCTTGGGAGAGATTGATTCTTTGATAAGGCAGCTGGCTTATGACGAAGATGCAACTCTGATAACCTCTGACAAGGTTCAAAGTGAAGTGGCTTTGGCAAAGGGAATGAAATCAATTTATTACAAAAGGCCTGAGAAGGGCCTGAGAAAATTAAAGCTTGAGAGATTTTTTGACGAAACGACAATGAGCGTTCATCTGAGGGAGAATGTCCCACCATATGCAAAAAAGGGAATGCCGGGCAACTGGGAATTCAAAGAACTGAGAAAAGCTTTGCTGAGGCAGGAAGAAATCCAAGACATGTCAAGAGAGATAATAGAAGATGCAAAATTACGAAGAGATGGTTTCATAGAAATTGAAAGAGCCGGCTCGACTATTGTCCAGCTTGGGCTCTTCAGGATAGTCATAACAAGGCCTCCATTTTCAGATGGGTGGGAAATAACAGCAGTAAGGCCCGTCAAGAAATTAAATTTGAGTGATTACAAGCTGAGCGACAAATTAATGAAGAGAGTGGCAGAGCAGGCAGAAGGTGTTCTTGTTGCAGGCGCTCCGGGCATGGGGAAAACCACATTCGCACAGGCGTTGTCAGAATACTATGCTTCGCAAAATAAGATTGTCAAAACAGTTGAAGCTCCCAGAGATTTGATTTTGCCCGAGAGGATAACACAATACGCAATCTCATACGGAGATGCTCAGGAAATCCACGATATCTTACTACTTTCACGTCCAGATTACACTATTTTTGACGAGATGCGAAACACAGATGATTTCAAGCTGTTCGCTGACTTGAGACTGGCAGGAGTTGGGATGGTTGGAGTCGTCCACGCAACATCCCCTGTTGATGCAATCCAGAGATTTATCGGCAGGGTCGAGATGGGTGTCATACCCCAAGTCATTGATACTGTTATTTTTATTAAAAATGGATTTGTGAATAGGGTGCTTTCTTTGAAAATGACAGTAAAAGTTCCTTCAGGAATGACAGAAGCTGATTTGGCAAGGCCTGTTGTTGTCGTAAATGATTTTGAAACTGACAAGCTTCAGTACGAGATATACAGTTACGGGGAACAGACTGTGGTTATACCGGTTCAGGACTCAAAGGAAAAAAAGAAAGGAGCCCATAAGCTTGCAGAAACAACAATCCTTGCAGAGATCCAAAAATATGCAAGGGATGTCGAAGTCGAGGTTTTGTCTGACAATAAGTGCATTATTTATGTTCCAGAAGGTGATATTGCTAGAATAATCGGCAAGGAAGGCTCAACGATAAAGAGGATTGAGGAAAAGCTTGGCATCGGCATAGATGTAAAAAGCCTGAACGAAAAGTATGAAGTCAAAGGTGCTGCCAAAGAGCAGAAAGATGTTCCATTCAACATAAATTACAAGAAAAATAATTTATTGCTTGAGTTGGGAATGGACATGCAAAACCGCGATGTTGATATTTACGCAGGAGAAGAATTTGTGCTGAGCGCAAAAGCAGGAAAAACCGGAATTATTAAAATCAAGAAAAATAATAATATTGGAAGAAGGCTAATGGAAGCGATGAGCAGTAAGGAAAAGATAAGGCTAGTGGTTTGAAAAGCATGAGTATTAAAAATTCTTTTATAATAGTACTAAAATTATTTTAATAATATTTATATGCAACTTGTGTAAAGTTTATATATAGGTTATATGAAGTATATGGTTTAGATACTGAAAGGAGGTGAGGAGGGGCAGAATGGAAGAGCCACATGCTGTAAACCTTAGCAAGATTGAAATTTCAGATTTTCTTATTTCTACTAACGGCGATAATAGTCATCACAATAGAACTCCAGATACTGAACTATACGAAAAATGGGACCGAATTGCAGGACTTATTCGAGATTTAAAAAGCAAAGATTATGATTGGAAAGAAGTAATACAATTTAATGGAATCACATCAAGACCTTATCAATCAAAGAAAGAGGAAAAAACTTGTATAGTGGATTCCTTACATGGAGTAGTTTTTCTTTGCAACATGAATTTGAAAGATCCAGAGGACTTGAGGCAAGTAATAAACAGTTTATACCATATAAAAAAAACTTATGGAAAAAGAGCCCCAAAAGACCTATCCGAGTCACCATTCATAGACGTAATGAAACTCTATATTAGCTATGGATTAGATATATCAGAAACCTTTTTATAATTCTCAAAGAATCATAAGCTATGCTTGAAATAAAATTCATCAGGGAGCATTCTGAGATAGTTAGAAAAGACATTGAAAAAAGAAATGAGACGGAAAAGTTGGCATGGATAGATGATCTGCTGAAATCCGACGTCGATTACAGGAAATCCTTGCAAGAAAACCAAAAGCTTAGGCAGAGAAGAAACGAAATAACTGATGAAATCAACAAGCTGAAGAAGCAGGGAAAGGACATAAGGGAAAAAATTCAGGAAGCAAAGGAACTGCCTGACAAGATTAAGAAGAGCGATGAAAAAACCCAGCAGCTTAAGGAAAAGATTGATTATTACTTGATGAGATTGCCTAACATCCTGCACGACTCTGTCCCTGTTGGAAATGATTCAAATGACAATGCTGTTGTTAAAACATGGGGCGAAAAGCCAAAATTCAGCTTTGAATTAAAGCCGCATGGAGAGCT
>CAZJBR010000049.1:0-5044 GCA_964544435.1 uncultured Methanosarcinales archaeon | reverse complement strand
TATTGGATTTTTGTTGAAAAGGCTGCACAGTCCGTGCGAACGGGCAAACTGCTTGCAAGTATTGTCAGCTAAAGCTGTGTCGGGTCTAAAACCCAACTAAATAAGAGACAACCCCTTCTGTTTTCTCTTATCAACTCCGCTGTGTCCAGCGCCAATTTCCACCCTGTGAAAATTGGTTTCCCGCAATTTGTGAGCCGAGCTCAAATGTCCACTCTGGGCGTGGATGCCCACACAAAAACTTTTTATGCTGCATTGAAATTATGGAGGATGGTAAAAATGGAATGTAAAGTTGTTAATTTAAGAAATGAAAAATATGAAATTTATATTGGAAGAGGGAGTAAATGGGGCAATAAGTTTGTTATTGGCAAAGATGGTGATAGAGAAGAAGTTATAATGAAATATAGGGAGTGGATATTGAAGAATAATGATTTATTGAATTCTTTAGAAGAATTAAAAGGTAAAAGATTAGGATGTTTTTGCAAGCCAAAGGCTTGCCACGGAGATGTTTTAGTTGAATTAGTTAATGAGTTAGGAGAATAATTCCTATCTTCCTTTTTCTGCTTGAATCTGATTTATTCAGATTTTTCTTTTCAAAAATTGAAAGAAAAAATCTTTTCGGAGGTGTTCGAAATGAGCGAGTTTAACTATATGGAATTGTGGGCATTGGAAGAGCCAATGCAAAAGCCGCATGACAAAAAGGCTGCTGAATTGGGCATAAGCATCGATGACATTCCAGTAAGCCCAATACTGACAAGATTTGGAGACAGCTTAAACAGAATAATGGAAATGTACAATGCGTTTGAGCTGGAAGAAGAAGGCATAGATGTTGAACAATTGCTTGACAAGTACACAGAATTGCAAGTGATGGAATACCTTAAGGAAATGGGCTTTGAAAACGCTGTTTCCATGAACGAGGCTGAGAGCTTGCAAATGTGCGATGACTGGCTTGAGATTATCCAGCTGCCCAAAACAAAAAGTGATTTCTTCTTACTTAAGCAGTTTGAAGAGACACCAAATGGGAAGGTAATTGATGTTTCAGCTTACAACACATGGGACTTCTTAAGGGGACAGGAAGACTTTGAATTCGACAAGTACAAATACTTTACAGATAAAGTAGCTGAAAAGGCAGAGGATTTGTCAATTATGCACAGCTGCATATCCGACCCTGAAGGTAGAGAAAATGTAAAGAAAAGATTTGGAGCGCTTGTCAACAGCAAGTTTGGAAATTCCGCTTCTTGGTTAACTGCAAGGATTAAGGAATGCAATGATTTGGGTAAAATGTCAGAATTAGTTGACAAACTGCATGAAAAGAACAGGCAGATAAGAAGATTGCAAGCAATTTGGAACAAATATGCTTACAATTGGTGATTGAAATGTCTTACAGCCTAATCATTCCACCTGATTTAGTGGAGAAAATGTTTCACATTAGGACAAATACTGGAATTGCCATTAGAAGACAGATTATTCGGGCAATTGGAAAATATGTCGAAGAAATGAAAGATAAGAACATTGATGACTTAATTTCATAGCTTGCCAAATTTCTTCAACAAAGCCATTTGCGCTTCAGCCTTATTAACATATTTCTCTTTCTCTTCATCGTGAATCCTCATCAATTTCTCACTCAATAAATTATTTATATCCGAAATAAGGCTTGATATATCCTCAAGCTGATTGTTTTTTAATCTTAGCCAATAAATGCCATTTTTGTATAGGATATTAAATTTATACTGGGGATATTCAGACTTGCTTATATCTGATTGATGGGTTTTCACATAAAATACCGGGAAGGCAAAATTTACTTTTCCTAATTCATTGTCATTGAGAATAAGATAAATATAGGAATATATTTTCTTAGACGGGTTGTCTGTAATGTAAGCTGCAATTCTGTCGACATACCCTACATCACAACCAAAAAACCCCAATTCACTGCTGTAGTGAAAATAAAGTATGATTTCAATATCATTGCATTTAAAAATTATAATATTCTGTTTATTGAATGTTTTGGTTTCGTCCTCAATACATTCAGAACCATAGTACGCCTTTATTTCATCAATTAACTCTTTTTTTCTAATATCGTGTGATGTTAACTTAGCCCTAATACGGCTTAATTCCCCTGAAAGCCTTTTAGCATCAGTATTCATTTTAGTAATCCTTCCTAATTATTTAACAAAACTGTAACTATCCATCTGAAATAATATTTTTAATAGATTAAAAATTTTTCCTTTTCCAAAGAGGAAAAAATTATTTCTAAAATGGTATGGTACAATGGAACTAGGTGTACTGATAGGAGACAGTATAATCCCGGAAGATTTCCAAGAAAACAGCTAGATAGCGAGCACCTGCAAGAGATGTACTATAAAGGGACCAAAATCAAAGAGATTGCAGCATTGCTTAATTGCTCAATTCCAACAATCAAAAGACATTTGAGATTGCTCATATCCCCTAAACTGCGAAGATACAAGTACTTCTATTCTGCTTCAAACCCGATAAACCAGCAAATCATCAAGCTGTACACAAATGACCATTATTCCACTCTGAAAGTGGCATCAATTGTAGGCCTGAACGATGAAACTGTAAGAAAAAGGCTGCAAAGATTGGGCATTGCGTTAAGGGGTCACAACTTTAAAAATCTGGAAACATTTCACCCTGGAAACCTTGCCAAAAGATATAATAAACAATATCCGGTAACTAACTTGCATGAGTTTAACACTAAATTCATGGAGTACTATTGCCTCATGCTGCCAATGCATAAGATAGCCGAGTTGTTGAAAATAGACAGAGGAACTGTCAGCCGAAGGATAAAATTTCTCAAGTCTCTTTACTATTTCAAGACAAGAATATGCAAAAGATGCAACAATTTCTTCAAATTTAAGGTCACCGAAAGGCACAAAAATTCAAGTATATGCGGAAGATGTAGACTGGATTACCATAAAGTCTTAGCATAAATAAAAGAAAATAAAAAATTTACTTGAACTTCAAATCATCCTCGTCCAAGTAGCTCATTCCCATATTCTTCAAGTCATTCTCTGCGCACAAGTCCATAAGCTCCTTTATCAGCTCAAAGTACTCATTCAAGTCAAGCTGCTCTCTTATGCCGTGTCTTCTCAATATCTTGTACAGAGTCGTGTCCAAGAATTCCTTTGTCGTCATGTCGAAGCCCTTATGTCTAAGGTCTTCCAATATTTTTTCCACTTTTTGGCTTCCCATTTTTCCTCCATTGACGTTATAAAAAAACGCCAATACCAGAAAATTTTGGTCAATGAGAAACCCAGACTTCCACGGTGCGGATACATAAAATTTTGAGCTTGCGGTTATTGCAAAACAAGCAAACCCTGCTCTGCAGGGCAAAGTTTTAGTTAGCCGCAACTCGCTTGCCGAGTATGTGGAAGGCTTCTATCAATTTCCAAAAAAATTTATATACCCAAGGAGATTAATGATTACAAATTGAAAAACAAAAGTTATCGTAGAGTGGATAGAGGAGGATTGACACTTGATGACCGGTTCATAACTAAGAGGTTCAAAGATAGTTTCATTAATAATATAGAACAAATGAGATATCGATTGGCAATTGAAAGAAGTAAATTGTCTAGGATGAAAAAAAAGGCTAGGAAGGAATATGTATTAAAAAATTCTTTCAAAGTTGATGACAAAAAAATTTGCCCATCATGCAAGAAAAATAGAAATTCTTTTGTTAGTATTGGCGGAATTGTAGTTTGTTATAATTGCAAAGGAATAAAGATAAGCTAAGAATTTGTTTCTTATTTAGAGAATTTTTCCCCTTCTCGAGAAAAATTTCTTATAATTAAAATGGACCTAAACAATTTCATGCCGGAAGCGGAAAGGCGGCTCTATAAAGTCACGTTTATTTTGTCAGATGAAAAAATCAAGAGATTTGTTCGGGCTTGCTCAAAGGAAAATGCGAAATATCTGGTTGAGCAGGATTTAAGGAGTGAAAATCCAGATGAAAAGTTCAAAATCATTGACGTTGAGGATATATCTAAAAAGCAGAAGGTGATTGAAAATGGAATCAGTTCCTGAAAAGAAATTCTTTGCGAGACCAATATCTGTGACTATCTGGCGCGAAGATGAAGAGAACACTGTCAGAAGGGAAATATCATTAAGCCGCAGATTCAAGGACAGGAATAGCTGCTGGGTAGCTACAGGAATTTTACGCATTAACGACATCCCGAAGGCCGTCATGCTGTTGCAGGATGCTTACAGATATCTTGCGCTAAATCCAGACATTGATGAGGCATTTAATATCGAAGATGCAGCAAAGGCAAGATTGACAAAGGTGATGTAAAGTGCCAGCAGTCTGCGAGCATGAGTTTGAGCAGGAAGACCCGAACAATCGGGGCTTTTCCATGACTGAATATGACTTGTATGCGAAGCTCGGCATGACTTTGAGGAAAAACCTCAAATTCAACGAGTACGAGCTTGCAAAGATAAGCACAGGCGTTGCTCAGTTTGGATTCAAAACACTTCAAGAAGCAATTGCAAAAGCCAATGAGCTTGAAGGGACAGCCAACACATGGGTTGAATGTAAACACAGAATGGTGATTAAGAATGTACAATGAATGGGTTGACAATGCAATTAAAGTGGGGCAGGGCATTGAGCAACTGCAAAGCCAGAAAATTGAGATAGAAAGAAGAATCGGCATTTTGCAGGCCATGGCAAAACAGCTTATTGATGAGGGAGCTGACACTTATTACAGGCAAAAAACATTCCCGCTTGGCAGAAACCACTTCAATCGTTTCATGTACAGGCTGATAAAAATCGTGAAGGAAAAAAGAGCCATTGAGCAGCTTAAGGAGGTGCCTTAGATGAAAATAAGAACTCAGAATTGCGGCATAGTTGATGTAGAGCCAAAGGATGTATTCGAAATATGGGAAGGTGGATTCGGCGTTGAAGGTGAATTTACCCACACTCTTAGGTGCAGAGATGTAACTGGAAAATATCAGCATCATGTTTATTCAATCAGCACAAAGGCTGCCTTAAGACTGTCAGAACTTTCAGGCATTTCAATCGACAAGTCAAAATTTA
>CAZJBR010000048.1:0-5099 GCA_964544435.1 uncultured Methanosarcinales archaeon | reverse complement strand
GATTCTGTAGGGCAGGACATCAGCAATGTGGATAACATTGAAAAAGACCTAAACACAGACCAGCTTGGCGATCTCGATGCAGGTTTGCAGGACATTCAAGACATCTGAAGAATACTGACAAGATTTATATAAAAATGGATTTCTTTTATTTTTATGATACGAGTAAACGGGGCTTATTTAGAAGGCGGTGGCCAGATAGCGAGGACAGCGCTGGCCCTGTCCACTATCACCCAAAAGCCTTTCGAAGTTTATGACATAAGGAAAGGGCGCAAAGACTCGGGACTGAAAAGCCAGCATTTGTATTGCGTAAGGTCATTGAAGGAATTATGCAATGCTGTTGCCGAAGGCGATGAATTGGGCTCTTTGATATTAAGTTATTATCCTAAGAAATTAGTTGCAAAAAATCTGAGTGTTGATATCGAGACAGCAGGCTCCATTACATTACTTCTGCAGGCTTTATTGCTGCCTGCAATGTTTGTGAGCAAGCCAATAACTATAGCAATAACCGGCGGCACAGATGTTAAGTGGAGTTCTTCCTTTGATTATTTCAACAATGTCTTGTTGCCCCAGTTACAAAGGTTTGCAAAGATTGATGCAAGGCTATTGAAGCGAGGCTACTACCCGAAAGGCAACGGCAAGGCTGAAATAAAAATAAATCCTAAGCTTAAATTGAACGATTTTTCAAGTTTTGAGGAATTTAACAATAATCTGAGGCAGAGCGTCCAAAAATACAATTTAATTGAGCAATATAATCTGATTAAAATCAATGGAATATCGCACGCTGCAAGAAATCTTGAAAGCTCAAGAGTTGCTGAAAGGCAAGCCCATTCAGCACAGGCGATTCTAAGCAAGAAATTCAGTGTTCCAATAAAGATAAGTTCCGAATATCAAGATACAATGTCAATAGGATCCGGAATTACCCTTTGGGCCACCTTTTCAAAGAATAAAGATGACATCGATGAAAACAACCCCATAAGGCTGGGTTCTGATGCGCTTGGAGAACAGGGAAAAAAAGCAGAAATTGTAGGGGAAGAAGCTGCTTCTGGCCTAATAAAAGAAATTGAGAGCAAAGCTCCTGTTGACAGGCATTTGGCAGATCAAATACTTCCTTTTATGGCATTAATCGGATCGTCATCAATCAAAGTATCTGAAATATCAAACCATTGCAGGACCAATATCTATGCAATAGAACAGTTTTTAGGAAGCGTATTTAAGCTGTATGAGGAACAAAAAATAATATCCACCTAACGGAATAATAACCTTTTTAAATTAACTTCTAATACCAAAATACATGCCTGAAAAACAAGCAGTTTGCAGCTCATGTAAGACGAGGATTTCAAACACAATCGGCTCCACAAGATTTATGTGCCCGAGATGCGGAAAAGTCGAGATTATAAGGTGCCATCACTGCAGGCAGATTGCTGCAAAATACAAATGCAGCTCCTGCAATTTTGAAGGCCCTGACTAAGATGGCCAGTGTAGTTGTCACACTTAGAATAATGCCCCAGAGTCCAAGCATAGATCTTTCTAAAGTCGAGGCAAGGGCAAAGAAGGAAATCATAGATTTCTGCTCATCAAAGGAGTTCAAAACACAAGTAGAGCCTGTGGCATTTGGCTTAAAGGCATTAAACATACTTTTTGTAATGGATGAAAGCAGAGGAAGCACCGAGAAATTGGAGCATGAAATCAGCAAAATAGACGGCGTCGAGTCTGTTGAAGTCACTGACGTCAGAAGGGCGATAGGATAAGGTTTTATTTCAGTATTCTAATCAATTCTTTAAACGGAATGTCGCTCCTTATGCCGTGTCCGCTGAAATGAGTTCCGCTTGCCTTATAGCCTGATTTTTTTATTTTCTCAATTATCGCTTCTTTTTTTTGTATTTTTTTTATTTTATTTTTTTCACAAATATCATGCAAGTCATAAAAACCAACGGAATTTATTTCTGATTCATCTTTGATAATTTTTAAAAATTTAATCAATTCTTTGTTTTTATTGAAGATTTTGTTTCTTATGGCATTTATGCAAATTTTATTAGCTAAATTTTTGCCCCATAAAGCCCCCGTCCACATCGGGCCCGCGCCATTAAAATAGCGATGCTGGCTTAAAACATCATCGACCTCGCTTTTGCCCTTTTCAGCTCTAAGAAAAACCCGCATATAATGCTCTTTGGAATACGAGAATATCGGAACAAGGGCTTTATCATATTGTGCAGCTACCAATTGCGCCTTTCTGATTAGAATTCGCAAGCCAGTTTCATGCATTACGGCGTCTTTTTTGGGTCGAGCCCAATATTTCCGTATGCAGGCATGTGGAAACGTGCCGCAGAGCGCGGAGGTATCTGTAGCTGTTACGGCCAAAATTCCGCCTCTTGCTAATCTCTTGCACGCAGCATCAAGAAAAGGACTGGGGTTGCCAAAGGGATCAATTTCAATGTAATCAAAACCCGCCGAGTTCAGCAAAAACAGGCTCGCGTCTTCATTTTTTATTGATATCTTTTTAGTACGCTTATGTCGGATTTTATTTAATGCCAAATTTTGCTTAATCAGCTCTACAGAATCTTTATCATAGTCATTAATGCAAATATTTTTTATTTTGTTTTTGCTCAGCTCTTTCAAAAATCTGACGCTCCTGACACCTGTTGCCGCCAACGGGTCCGCAATCTGCAAATGAGCTTTTTTTATTGAGTTTAGCAACAAAACTGAAATGTCCCTGTTCAAGCTCATGGCAGGGTTATAAAAAACACCCATTCCTTTTGATATTTTTTCCACTTCTGGCACTCTTAATTTGATTGAGCCTTCCTTAATACGCTTGTGCATCTCAATAAAAAATTACACTTCCAATAAAAGCTTTCCTGTTACACAACGTTTAAAAATATGGCAACTTTACTTTACATGATATGCTTAGACAATTAATCATCACTGTGATGGGCAACGTCGACGCGGGAAAAACCCAGCTGCTGGATACAATTAGAAACACATCTATCGTCGAATCAGAGCCAGGGAAGATTACCCAAAGCATAGGCTGCTCAATAATATCAACCGAAACTATTAAAAAAATTTCCGGCAGCCTGCTTCAGAGGCACAAGATTGAGATAAAGATACCTGGGTTTGTAATAATTGATACTCCAGGCCATGCGGCATTCACAAACCTGAGGAAAAGAGGGGGCAACCTTGCAGACATAGCAATCCTAGTTTTAGACGTAAACGAAGGGATAAAGCCGCAGACTATCGAATGCATAGATATCCTGAAGCAATATAAAACACCTTTTGTCGTCGCTTTGAACAAAATCGATCTTTTACAGGGCTGGAGCTCAAATGCCAAAGCTGGCTTGCTGGAAAATATACAGAAACAGAATGAAGGCACAATGCTGCTTCTTGAGAAAAAACTTTATGAAACTGTAGGGAAATTAAGCGAACTTGGCTTTAATTCAGAAAGGTTTGACAGGGTGGAGGACTATACGAAGCAAGTTGCCCTAATTCCGACATCGGCAAAAACAGGAGAGGGATTGCCTGAATTGCTCATGGTCATGACAGGCTTATCGCAAAAATTTCTTGAGGAAAGCCTAAAGATTGATATCAAAGGCAGCGCGAAAGGCACTGTCTTAGAGGTTAAGGAGGAAAAGGGGCTTGGCACAACAATTGACGTAATAATCTATGACGGCTCTCTGAAGCAGAATGACACAATTGTCATTGGCTCTGTGGCGGAGCCGATAGTAACCAAAGTCAAGGCATTGTTCGAGCCAAAGCCTTTGGCAGAGATGCGCGATAAGAAGGCCAAGTTCAAATCCGTCAAGGAAGTCAAAGCAGCAACAGGGGTTAAGATATCTGCTCCCGAGCTTGACAAAGCAGTGGCAGGCATGCCGTTAAGAAGCTGCGAGCCCAATGATATTGAAAAAGTGAAGAAAGAGCTTAAGCAAGAGATTGAAGAAGTCATAATCGAAACTGACAGGCAGGGAATTGTCATAAAAGCAGATTCTCTGGGCAGCCTGGAAGCCCTGATAAAAATACTCAAGGAAAAAAACATAGAGCTAAAAAAGGCCAGCATCGGCAATATATCAAAAAAGGACATTTCAGATGCCGAAATAAATCATGAAAAAGATCCGCTTCAGAGTGTAGTGCTTGGATTCAATGTTGAATTAATGCAGGATGTTGACTCAAGAGGTGCAACAGTCTTTGTTAATAATGTCATATACAAGCTCATTGAGGATTTTGAGAAATGGCAGCATAATGAAAGAAAAAGGCTTGAGGGAAAAGAGACCGAGCTTTTATTCAGCCCATGCAAACTCAGGCTGCTTAAAGGCTACGTATTCAGGCAAAATAATCCAGCTGTTGCCGGAGTTGAGGTACTGGCTGGAACATTAAGAGTCGGAGTTCCTCTTATGAAAGAGGATGGAGTGGCAATTACAGAAGCAAAAAGCATGCAGGAGGAGCAAGAGAACATTGAAAAAGCCGAAAAAGGCAAGAGGATTGCTGTTTCGTTTCCAAATGTAACAATGGGAAGGCAGATTCGGGAGGAAGATACTTTGTTTTCGGCAATACCTGAGGAGCAGTTCAGAAAATTCAAAGAATTTAAAAAAAATCTGACGCAGGACGAAATAAGCATCTTGAAGGAGATAGCTGAGATAATGCGAAAGCAAAATCCAATGTGGGGGATATGAACATAATTAATTATCTGCATAAAAAATTCAATACGTCGCTTTGCGACAAAATTTAGCGCTCGGTGTCGCTGTCTGCCACACGCTCCACCTCGCCTATTTATTATAAAATATATGGCTCGCCAATGCAGGCGAGCGTAGAATTTGCCGAAGGCAGGTTTAAGTTGTCGTAAAATCGAATGAAGAAATCCAAATAAAATGCCAGAATTAAAAATTCTTAACAACAGAGAAATCAAAGAAATCCTTAAATTGATAGAGAAACAATGGGGAGCCAAGCTGAAATTGGACTACGGCTTTTTGAAAAATCCGAAAGACAGGATTTTTGTTGTCAGCAAGGATATATCAAGAATAGACACATCTAAGCTGCGGCTGAATTCCGCAGGCATGTACTTCTGCGAGCTTGATGCGAAAGGAATAAGGCTGAGCATAGAAGGCAGCCAGATA
>CAZJBR010000047.1:0-5224 GCA_964544435.1 uncultured Methanosarcinales archaeon | reverse complement strand
ATTAATCACTTATTAAGTAAGTATTAATATATATAAATCTTTTGGTTTAAATATTGATAAAAAGAAGGAAATTGAAGAATACATTGAGAAAAATTTATCTTAACTACTTTTAAGTAGCATAAATAGAAAGTTTTATATATTCAGCAACTTCGCTAATTGGAGTGGTAAATAGAAAAAATACTCAAAGGAGCCCATTAATTGGAGCCCATGCTATCCCAGAATATGTAAAATGTTATATCAAGACAAACGAAAATAATCCAAAACCCGACGTATTAGTTTTTACTTATCAGGAAGGGAGAGGTGATAGTTCTTTATATGCTCTCATAATTAAACCAAACTATCCTTTGAATGATTCGGTAAAGGGACTTAGTTTAGAAGGTACTGCAACAGATGAATTCGAGGCGAGTGATATCGCTAGGCGAATAATAAGTGATAATCAATGTATGGTTGAGCATATTGCTCTCTTACCATCCCATTCCCAGGTTGTTGAATATCGGCTTTACTCAAAACCATTTTAGTTTTGACAATTATGAAATTTAATCTAACCAAACACCCCCTTCCACAATCCCTTGCCCCTGCTTTCCTTTTCAAAATCTTCCAATAATTGCCTTTGCTTTTTGTTTAATTTTTCAGGAACAGCAACATGAACTTCAACGTGCTGGTCCCCGACATGATGGCTGTGCAGGTCAGGAATCCCCAACCCTTTCATCCTGAATACTGTATTGCTTTGCGTGCCTTCAGGAATCTTCAGACTGGCTTTCCCTTTCAGAGTCGGAACCTCAATCGAGCCCCCCAACGCCGCTGTCGTGAAGAAAAGCGGCACTTTCACATAAACGTCATTGCCGTGCCTTTCAAAGATTTTGTGGGGATTAACATGAATCACGATGTATAAATCGCCTGCAGACATTCCATCCTCGCCTGACTCGCCTTCTCCCTGAATCCTCAGATTTGCGCCGTCAGTCGCGCCTGCGGGAATTTTTATTTCTATGCTCCTTGTTTTCCTGACAGCTCCTTTGCCGCCGCATTCCGGGCATTCATTCTTTACGTATTTGCCCTGCCCTCTGCATTTCCTGCAGGTTGTTGTAGTTGAGAACAATCCAAAAGGGGTTCTTTGCGTTCGTGTTGAAACGCCTCTTCCGCCGCATTCAGGGCAGCTTACAATGTCTGACTTGCTCTCTGCTCCTGTGCCTTTGCATTCCTCGCATTCTTCAAGCCTCTGCACACTTATTGTTTTCGCTGCGCCAAAGGCGGCATCTTCAAGCTCAATCTCCAAATCATATCTTAAATCCGAGCCGCGCTGCCTTCTCCTTGCTCTGCCCCCTCCCCCGCCAAAAAAATTCTCGAAAATCCTGTCGAAATCAAATCCAAAGCCGCCTACGTCAGACATGAAATCAGAGAAATCAAAGCCTTCAAATCCGCCGCCAAACTGCTGGGCGGTCGTGCCATATTGGTCATACTGGGCTTTTTTCTGCTCATCGCCAAGCACAGCAGCAGCCTCGTTTATCTCCTTGAATTTCTCAGCAGCATCAGGACTTTTATTTAGGTCAGGGTGAAACTGCTTTGCCAATTTTTTGTAGGCTGCCTTGACATCTTCCTTTGTGGCATTCTTGCCAACTCCAAGTATCTTATAGTAATCTTTTTCCTTTGCCATGTTACAATATCTCGTAATTCAATATTTTCCTTAATCTTTCTTTGTCAGGCACAAGCTCTTCCAATGAGGCACCTGGAATCAATTTGCCGCCTGATCTAATATATTGCGCATAGTGCCTTAAGCTTTCTGCATCGTTCGCATCAACAACATGGTTCACCATAAACCAAACGCTCAGCTCTTCCCCGTAATCCCTGCACTGCATTGATGTCTTGCATTCAAGCGGCTTTACTTCGTGAATTGTGCATCCCTTTTCATCGTCGAAAAACATGCACCTGCCATATGGCTTTTCTTCTTTTCTTAAGACTTTCGGCTTCAATACCTTTTTATTGAACAGCTCAGTTTCCTCCAAAAATCCTTTTTTCAGCTCTTCTTCTGAAATGTTCAAAAATGCCGCTATCTTTTCGGAATCGTCTCCAGCCAAAGAGCCAGAGCCGAACTTGCAGCCGTGGTTGCAGGAATCGCACCTGCACGGAGCAGCTAACTTCAAGACCTCTTTTAATGGCGTGTTTTTATGAATCAAATTAATCAACCCTATTTTAATTTTAATTTCATTGATTTATTCAAAATTTTCAAACCGCCTTCGGCAAACTTTAGTGCTCGGCATTGCTTTTCTGCCATAACGCAATGCCTCGCCTATATATAACATTAAACATAAAAAGCGGATTACTTTATGAACTTGCGGAAGCACAAAGTCGCTCTCGTGGTTTTTTATTTAATTTTTTTGTTGAGTCGCTTGTTTATGGCATTGAAAATTAAATTATAACTTTTCATTTCCCAATAATTCTTTTTCAATCTTTTTGGTGAAAGCTATTTCTTGCGCAACATCGTCTTTTTTATACCTTTGCTTTAGGTCCGCAAACCTTTCATCGACACTCACTATTCTGTTCCCTCTCAGCCTCTTGTCAGAGTAAAAGACTATTTTCTCTTCCCATGTTTTCGGAGTGAATTCTTCTTTATTCAAGTGTGCAAGCCCGTGCTTTCTTATTACATTTGCAACCTCAATATAACCTAGTGATTCGATATACTTGGCACCTTCTATCTCATGGTGGCCTGGCTCCAGTTTTTTCACATCGTGAAGCAGGGATGCAGCAGCAACTAAGCCGCGATTGACTTTGATACCTCTATTTTCCAATAAATCAACAACCTTCATCGAGAAATCGCAAACTTCCTTCAAGTGGGCAATAATATTATCCTTAACTTTGTTTTCCTCAAGTATCTTTAGGCATTCCTCTTCTGACGGGAGTTTCATATTAAACTTATTTCCTCTTTTTCTTCCCTTCGTCCTTTACTTCGTAGTCAGCATCAACCACATTGTCATCATCAGGCCTGTGGGAATGCGGATTTTCAGCTTCCTCACTTTCTTGGCCCTTATGGGTTTCCTTATATTGCTGCCCTGCTTTCTGGTAAAGCTCAGTTGAAAGCTTTTGGATTAAAGATTCTATCTCGTCCAGTTTTCTCTTTATTGCCTCAACGTCTTTCTGCTGGGGCTTCATCAGTTCCTTCAGTTCCAGCACTTTGCCCTTGACCTCTTCAAGTTCCTTGCTCGAAACCTTGCCTTCAAAGTCCTTGAACAGGCTTTCAGACCTGTAAACTAATTCGTCTGCCTTGTTTATTGCTTCAATCTCTTCTTTTTTCTTCCTGTCAACATCGGCAAACTGCTCTGCCTGCTTCTTCATCCTCTCGATTTCTTCCTCGCTCAATTTCTGGGCAGCAGTTATCCTGATGCTTTGCTCTTTCCCTGTCCCGAGGTCCTTGGCGTTTACATGCAAGATTCCGTTTGCATCAATATCAAAAGAAACTTCAATCTGGGGAACTCCCCTTGGCGCCGGAGGAATGCCCACCAGGTCAAACTGCCCAAGCACTTTGTTGTCTGCAAACATCGGGCGCTCGCCTTGCCCAACCCTTATTGTAACTGCAGTCTGGTTGTCAGCGGCTGTGCTGAAAACCTGCGCCTTTTTTGTCGGTATAGTGGTGTTCCTTTCAATCAGTTTTGTAAACACGCTTCCTAAGGTCTCGATGCCAAGGCTTAGCGGAGTTACATCCAGCAATAGAATATCCTTTACCTCTCCTGCAAGCACTCCGGCCTGAACAGCAGCCCCCATGGCAACACACTCCATCGGATCCACGCCTCTTTCTGCCTGCTTGCCAATGTAGTCCTCCACAAATTTCTTTACAACGGGCATTCTTGTAGGGCCGCCTACTAAAATAATCTTGTTAATCCCGCTGGGAGAAAGCTTTGCGTCTTTCATTGCCTGCTCCATTGGGTGTTTGCATCTTTTTATTATAGGCTCAATCAGCTGCTCAAGCTTTGCCCTTGTAAACTTCATAGTCAGGTGCTTCGGCCCTTCGCTTGTTGCTGTTATGAACGGCAGATTAATGTCTGTCTCAAACACTGTTGACAATTCGATTTTGGCTTTTTCAGAAGCTTCCCTCAGGCGCTGCATTGCGGTCTTGTCGCTTGTTAAATCAATCCCCTCCTTCTTCTTAAACTCTGAAACTAAGTAGTCAATCAAAGCCTGGTCCATATCTGTTCCGCCTAATTGAGTGTCGCCAGAAGTTGATAAAACCTGGAAAACCCCGTCGCCAAATTCCATTATTGTAACATCTAAGGTTCCGCCGCCCAAATCAAAGACAAGGATTTTGAGCTGTTGGCTTTGTTTATCTAAGCCGTAAGCCATTGAGGCAGCAGTCGGCTCATTTACAATCCTTACGACTTCAAGGCCTGCAATCTCCCCGGCATCTTTTGTCGCCTGCCTTTGGTTGTCATCAAAATAAGCGGGAACAGTAATGACTGCTTTGCTCACTTTCTCTCCGAGAAATTCTTCTGCGTCTTTCTTTATTTTTTGCAGTATAAAAGCTGAAATTTGCTGAGGCGTGTATTCCTTACCGTCTATACTGTATCTATAGCTGGTGCCCATCTTCCTCTTTGCAGCCATGATTGTCCTTTCAGGGTTGCTTACAGCCTGCCTTCTTGCAGGCTCTCCCACCAAGATCTGCCCGTCTTTTGTAAATGCAACTACGCTTGGAAATGCTTTTCCGTAAGCTGTTGTTCCCTCGGCGCTCGGAATTATTGTTGGCTTGCCTGCCTGCAATGCCGAAGCTGCCGAATTACTTGTACCCAAATCAATCCCAATGATTTTTTCTTTTGCCATTTTTATTGTCCTCCAACGGTTTCGTCCGTTGACACCGAGAAACTTTTCAAAAAAGTTTCATCAAAATTGTACCATCTTCGATGGCACGAATGCCAGCGGCTAATTTTTTTGTTTATTTTTAGTTTAATTTTTGATTTTTTAGCTGATTTATTGGCGTTAGTTGATGTTTTAATCGTCATTGGGTTTTACTTTCCGCTAATCTTGACTTTTGAATGCCTCAAAACCTTGTCATTCAGCATGTACCCTTTCTGGAACTCTTCAAGTATTGTGTCGTCTGGCTTGTCTGATTCTTCCTTCACTAAAACCTCGTGCCTGTAAGGGTCAAATTTTTCCCCACTTGTTTTTATCGGCCTTAAGCCCTCTGCCTCAAGTATCGAGTGAAACTGCGCGTAAATCATTTTCATGCCCTCAACAAATTTTT
>CAZJBR010000046.1:451-5237 GCA_964544435.1 uncultured Methanosarcinales archaeon | reverse complement strand
TCAGTTGACATTGCAACAATCGCGTAGCAGATTCCAGCTTCCCTTGCAAGAACAACTTCCGGAACAGTGCTCATGTTGATTACATCAGCGTTCCACTGCCTGAACATGTGGCTTTCCGCCTTTGTTGAAAAGCGAGGGCCTTCAATTGTCACAACAGTGCCACTCTTGTGGTGGTCGAGATTCAAATCAGACGCAGTTTCTGCCAATAAGGTTTTTAATCTTGTGCAAAAAGGCTCTGCCATTGGGATATGGCATACTTTATCAGAATCATAAAAAGTTGATGCCCTTTTTGTTGTCCTGTCAATAAACTGGTCGCAAAAAACCAGATGGCCGGGCTTTATTTCTTCCCTCAAAGAGCCGCAGGCTGTTGTTGCGATTATATGGGTGCAGCCTTGCTCTTTTAATGCCATTATATTTGCCCTGTAATTGACATTGCTTGGCATTATTGTGTGCTTTTTGCCGTGCCTTGATAGAATTACAACTTCTGCTTTTCCAATTTTTCCGGTTGCCAAAACGCTTGAAGGGTTCCCAAATTTTGTTGATGCGTTTATCTCTTTCGCATCTTTCAGAATTCTCGGGTCTTCAAGCCCAGAGCCGCCAATAATGCCGATTTTTATTATTTTCATCGCCTAAACTATTATTTTGTCAAACAATCGCGAGCGGATTACATTCTCCTATCTTAGAGCACAAAGTCGCTCTCGTTTTTTGATTTAAATTTTTCAATTTCGGGTTTTTGTATTGTTTTATTTAATGCGATCTTAATATTGATTTTAATGTTTTAATTACCTACATAGCACATTAACTTTAAATTTCATTAAAAAAATCACTTTTCAACCTTCACCTTTAATGGAGATTTGATTGCCTTGTCGCTTATAATCGCTGAGTTGCCGCTTGGATCTTCAATAATCATCTTCTGCTTTTCCTTTCCCCACGTTATGTTCAATAATTTCTTGAGAAGATTCTTTGCCTTTTTCTTGTCTTCTTCATCTTCTTCCATCTCCTTCGCCGCTTCAATCTGGTATTTTACCCTGCTTAATATCCCTTCAATATTGGTCACATATCCCTGCGATACCGGGCCCGGGGTTATTGTGGCCAAATGCGGCAGCTTGACAGTCGCTTCGCTCGACTTCACAACCCTTACTTTCATGTCTTCCTCGCCTGAGATTTCAAACTCGTACTTAACAGGCTCTTTTTGCTCGGTTGCCTCAACATCAGCCTTGTGGTATTTGCAGTTGTTGCACGTCATGGAAAAAAGATAGACTTTGCCGAAATAAGGCACTTCGGTTTCCCTTTCTGTCAGAATTAAAGTCTTTTTGTTGCACAAAGGGCATGGCTGGTGCTCAAAATCATCTTCCTTCAATTCTTCTTCTGGCATAGAAACTTAAGAAAGCGATTTATTTTTATAGTTTTTGGTTATTTTGGAAAATACAAGAAAGAGGCCTGTGACGGGATCAATCCGAGCACAGTTCTGTAAACTTTTTTGAATGCTCCATCGAGGTAAATCTCAACGCTTTCTGTGTGCTGTGCATTCGGAACAGGAATTCCATGGGAACACAAAACATAGTTCAATACTTCTTTCCGAACGTTGCGGCCCAGCCTACTAACCAAAGAATTATTTCCTGCACTAGCGCCTAACCTTTGTCCAAGGTCTTTCAATTCCCACACCTCAAATAATCATCAAATAAAATAAAAGAATTATTCTTCGTACTCTGTTACTTCCATGCCTTCAACTTTCTTGCCCTCTTCCTTGGAAGGCTTCGGGCCCCTGTATATATAGGCGTAGTTTGGCACAGCCGCAATCCAGTTCTCTCCAAACCCCGCAATGTCGCCTTCAATCGCGTCGCACGTCTTCTTCAGCTTGTTGATTGCCCTCTTCAGCTCGACCAAGTCCTTGTCTTTCAGGGGCTTGATGTTGATTAAAGCTACTGTATGGCCTTCCCGTAAGGAGTCAAGTATAGGCTTTATGTGCTCAAATTCCTCAATCACAAAAGGCCGCACCATCAGCTTTGATTTTGTATCCACACGGCTCTCTTTTTCAAGTTCAACATAGCCCTGCTCCGCTTCATCAAACATCTGAGAGCTAGAACTTGTCCCTAATTTTTCCTTTAATTTGCTTAAAAATCCCATTAAAATCACCTTCTAATAACTTACTTCTATTTAAATTCATTTTCTCATACATCAGCACATATATAAACCTTTCTATTCTCCAGAGTAGTAAAAAGAAAAATATCTGATTCAGCAATCCCGACAGAAACCTTTTTATAATAGCCAAAATTACAGAAAAGCCATGGTCAAGAGAATTGGCGGGTTAAGGAGAAAAACAAGGTATAAGTTTAGAAAAGGAAGGAATGCAAAGGGCAAGATTAGCATTACGAAATACTTTCAGTCTTTTAATAATGGTGACCGAGTCTATTTCGGAGTTGAGCCTTCGGTGCAAAGAGGGATGTATCATCCCCGTTTCATCGGCAAGTCCGGCATTGTGAAAGGCAAAAGGGGCAAATGCTATGAAGTGACATTAAATGATTTGGGCAAGGAAAAAACGCTTATATCGCATCCTGTCCATTTAAAGAAGGCTTAAAATGTCAGAAACACAAATAATTTCGGAAACTCCGATAAACACATATCAGCTGAAAAAAGAACTCGAGAATATAAAAAAGAAGTACAATGAGCTGAATTTCAGGGCAAATAAGACAGAGGAATACCTAAATCAGATTGCAGTGCACAAAAATTCCGATGAGCTGTTCGACAAGATAATGAAGCTCAACATCCCAAGGCTGAGGGAGCACCAGATTCATAAGATAATAGATATTGCACCGACAACCGTAAACGAGCTGAAAGTGATACTGCAAGGATACACAATAACTATAAACAACGAGCTTATGAAGAAAATTGTGGACACAGTGAACGAGTTCTTTGAAAAAAAACAATAGCATGCCTGTACATGCATAATCTTTATAAATACAAAAACTTCTGTAGCTGAAAATGGCGGTGGTTGTAAGTCAAAAGCACTTAAGCTTAAACAAAAGGCTGGCAAAAAATATCAACATGGCAGCCGGAAAATTTGACAATAACGCCTATTCAAAAATTAAAAATGTCGATGGCATGCTGCTGAAGCGCGATGTGTCTCCCGAGAAGAAAAAAGCCATGCTGATTGAATACATGCATGAATCAATTGTGACGGCATTTTCGATAGACAAAAAAAAGTTCAATTCAAGAACATTCGAGTCGCTTAAAAAAAGGCTTCACAACATTAGAAAGGCTATAATCCGGCTTAGGAGCATTAATTATTATATGGAAACTGTCCTTTTGAAGGAAACTGAATTTTCAAAAATAAGAATAAGGAATGATTCATGGCTGAGGCACTACAATAAAATCTCCAGGAACGAAGTGGATGCTTTGGAGTACGCTGCTTATAGGCTCATAGAGGAAGCTGTGGTGCTTGACAAAAGGTTATTGATGGAATATGCGGGCAAGGGAGAGGCATTTGTGAGAAAAGAAAAGGCAGAGGTTAAGGATATGGCGTCGGTATTGGCAAAGGAGTCTGGGATTTTGGAGCACTTGGAGTCAAAACTGCCTCCTCCAAAAGCGGCCAGCCCTGGCTTGATGAAAGAGCCCATGTTCACACACTGGGTTGCGAGGGTATTTGCGCTTTTGTCATATTTCGAGCATTTTTTTGAAAAGGAGAAGGCAATGTTCAGGCAAATCAAGAAAGACAAAGCAATAAAGACGAAAATAAATGAGAAAATCGCGCACATCATAAAGGAAAAATCAAAACTGCTTGAGATAATGGGGGAGAAAGCCGCTTCAATGCAAAAATTCAGAATCAATGATGAATCAAGGAAGGAAATACATAACCTAACTTCAATAATAACTGTTTAAAAATGGAACCAACTGAAAAGCCAGACAGGTCAAAAGAAGAAGCTGCAATTGTGCTGGATTTCTTGCCTAATGGCTACCATTATGATGAAAGGCCGCTGTATATGAAGACCCCAATAGCGCAAGCCATGGGAAAAGAGCATTTTGTGCTTCTTGAGCTTGTGCCGAAGAAAGGCATCCATTTGCAGCCGCTGGAAGAAGTTTATATCGGAGACGGCAAAAGGGATAAGATACACCATATTGTCGGCAAAATGGCCGTATCAAAGCTGACAGCAACCGCAAAATCCGGACTTGAGATGGTTATAAAAGACATCATCAAAAAAAACGAGAGGAAATTTATTGATTTTTTTAATAAAGCGCAGCCTTTAAGTACTAGGATGCACCAGCTTGAGCTCCTGCCCGGGCTTGGAAAAAAACATATGTGGCAAATCATAGAGATAAGGAACGAAAAGCCATTTGAAAGTTTTGCGGACCTGAAAAACAGGGTTAAGTTGATGCCCGACCCTGAAAAAACTGTCATAAAGAGGATACTGCAGGAATTGGAAGGCACAGAGAAGCATAAGATTTTTGTTGACATTTAATTTCTAAAATGCGCTACATTCAAAATCAGATAAAACTCGGGAATATAAGCACCTCTGAAAGCGAGCTAAAGGACGTTTTGAAGGCATGGATTGCAATTTCAGTTGCATTCGCCATTATAATGGGCAGCGGATTAAGCAGCTTCTATGCAAGATTTATAATTGCATCATTAACTGTCGGAACTGGCTTTCTTCTGCACGAGCTTGGCCACAAGATCGTAGCCCAGAGATACGGCTGCTTTGCAGAATTCAGGTCATTTGATAATATGCTGCTTCTCGCGATTGCAATGTCTTTTTTCGGCTTTGTGTTTGCAGCGCCTGGCGCAGTCATG
>CAZJBR010000046.1:0-412 GCA_964544435.1 uncultured Methanosarcinales archaeon | reverse complement strand
ATTTGCCTTCACCATGGCTAATAATTTGGCAATTTTTAAGCTCTGAAGATGGAAAATCATCCAAAATGCCCGAACTGCGGAAGGAATCTGACGGAAAATGAGATGTACTGCTATTTTTGCGAGGAAGATTTAGCGGAAATAATCGCAAAAATAAAAAGAAGCACAAAAAAACGAATAACTGAAAAATAAAATAAATTTTCTGATGAAACTTTAAGAAAATTCCAAGAATTTTTTTGTCGTCGATAAAAATTAATTTTAAAATTTATGCCTGTGGATTACTGAAAAATTTTAAGAATTTTCTCGAAAAAATATCGTCTAAAAATCAAAAAAAAGAAAAGATTTAAATACTACCTTCATAATATTTTTAAAATTGAAAAGAGGATTTTTCACTCAGTGAAATCAAAATGAATCG
>CAZJBR010000045.1:0-5268 GCA_964544435.1 uncultured Methanosarcinales archaeon | reverse complement strand
AGCGACGAATTCAATTTATTTTTCGTTAATAAAAATATCTTTTTTAAAACATCATTACCTTTTCAATCCCCTTAATAATTCTGGTTGCATCAGGCAAAAAGCAATTTTCCAGTTTTGCCAGTGGGAATGGCACATCAGGTGATGTTACCCTGATAACGGGGGCCTCCAGGCTTAATAATACTTTTTCGTTTATTGATGCAATAAGTTCTGCTGCAAATCCGCCTGTCCTTATTGCTTCATGCACAATAACGCATCTTCCTGTTTTCTTAACGGAATTAGCAATGGCTTCAGCATCATAAGGATTAATTGTCCTTAAGTCAACCAATTCAACGCTGTACTTATTGTTTAGCTTTTCAACTGCTTCCTGGCAAGTCTTTACCATTGCCCCCCATGAAATCAATGTTAAGTCATCACCTTCCTGAATCACATTTGCCTTGCCCAAAGGAACAATGTAATCCTTTTCAGGAATGTCCTGCTTTATGGCACGGTAAATCCTCATCGGCTCATAAAATATCACTGGGTCAGGATCCCTGATTGCAGCAGCGAGCAATCCCTTTGTGTCGTAAGGGTTTGATGGAACAACCATTTTTATTCCAGGAATGTGGGAAAACAACGCTTCTCCTGATTCGCAATGAAGCTCCAAAGCCCTTATGCCTCCTCCATAGGGAGTTCTCACAACCATGGGGCAAGTAAACCTTCCCCTGCTCCTCATCCTTATTCTTGCAGCATGGCTTAACAATTGATCAAAAGTAGAGTACATAAATCCAGAGAACTGAATTTCAGCAACTGGCCTCATGCCATTTACCGCCATTCCTATTGCGCAGCCGACAATGCTAAGCTCAGCCAATGGCGTGTCAATCACCCTGTCAGCTCCAAACTCTTTCTGCAGGCCGTCAGTCGCCCTGAACACGCCTCCATTAAGTCCAACATCCTCTCCCATGACAACAACATTCCTGTCTCTGGCCAGCTCCTGCCTCAATCCCATTGTGACTGCCTGCACTATGTTTGCTACAACCATTTTTATTTTAAAGTTTTTTTAATTATTTTGTTACGCTTTGTTAATGTTCAATCGTTATTGGATTTTTTGTTACTGAATTATGTTTGTTGACTTTAAATCCGTTGCTACGCAACATAATCTTGTGCTCGGCTTCGCTGTTGGCACACACGCTCAGCCTCGCCGATCTATTCATCAAATCTATCTCCCAAACAATTCTTCCATTTCCTCTTTCTGCTGCTGAGTCAACTCTGCAAAAACATACCTGAAAATATCTTTTGGATCAGGAGGCTGTATTTTTTCAAATTCTGTTACTGCTTTCTCGATTATTTCCTGCGATTGCGCAAGCACTTTTTGCTTGTAAGAGTCATCAAGCAGTTTCCTGCTCAGCATGTACTTCTCAAGCCTCTCGATAGGGTCCTTTTTGAGCCATGA
Organism: uncultured Methanosarcinales archaeon; assembly: GCA_964544435.1. GTDB lineage: Archaea > Nanobdellota > Nanobdellia > Woesearchaeales > GW2011-AR4. The sequence goes on along the minus strand of CAZJBR010000045.1, from coordinate 3,839 downwards.
ATCCATCTCTTCCTTTGGCCTGTACCTTGAGGCGTCATCGCTTGTTGAATGGTCAGCCATCCTATAAGTGTAGCATTCAATTAATGTAGGACCCTTGCCGGCCCTTGCATTGTCAACAGCATCCTTGACTGCCTTTATGACAGCAAAAATATCCATTCCGTCAATTTGGATTCCCGCAATTCCGTAAGCGATTGCTTTCTGCGCGATTGTATCGGAATGAGTTTGCTTGCTTCGCGGCACTGAAATTGCATATTGGTTGTTTTCGCATATGAAAATTGCAGGCACATTAAAAACACCTGCAAAATTCATCGCTTCATGAAAATCCCCTTTGGATGTGGCGCCGTCTCCAAAATAAACAACAGAGACTTGTCTTGTGTTCCGGAGCTTTGCGGCAAATGCCGCGCCAGCCGCATGGACTGTTTGCGTGCCTACCGGAATTGAAATCGGAAAATTGTTGACATTTTTAGGGCTTACTGAACCTCGTTCATCGCCGTTCCAGTATTGCAGAACCTGTACAATGGGATGCTTTCTTGCTATCAGCAATCCGCTGTTCCTGTACATCGGGAAAATGAAGTCATCATCGTTCAAAGCGAAGGCGCTTCCAACCTGGCATGCCTCCTGGCCCTTGAACTGGATGTAGGTTCCCAACCTGCCCTGCCTCTGCATGTTAAAAGCTTTCTGGTCAAAAGTTCTTATAAGAACAAGCATTTCATATATCTTCCTGATTTCATCATTGGAAAGATTCGGCATTAGCGCTTCATCGCAATTGCCGTTCTCATCCAGGATTTGTAGATACTCTACTCTAAACTCTTTCAGCACCTTTTTTGGCATGATACCCTCTCAATCCCAGATTTCTAAAGTGTTTATAAATTTTATTGATGGATTTTTTGAATTTATTTGACAAATTCCACATTATCCATTTCTTTGAACTCTCTGTCGCCCGTTAAGAATCTCAAATCATTTTTTAAAGCCAAAGTGTACCCTATGCAGTCTACATAAGAAAGTTTTTTGTTTTTTAGTTTTAATTTCATTGCATCAAAAATAACATCGTCGCTGATTTCAATAGAAGATTCCCTAAATTGAAAGTAGCCTGCCATTGCCTTTTCTTCACCCATATCCCTTAGCAAGCTATAATATAGTTCTGCTAAATTAAATTTGCTTGTGGTTATAACTTCCTCAAAGTATTTAATATAATTGGGATTTCTTTTAATTATTTCTACCAATGCGTAAGTGTCAAAAAAATATTTCATTTTTTGGACTCTTTATCAGCCAAAATATCAGAAGCACTTTCCCATCCAGCACGCATCTCATCTTTTATTTCTTGTGTGCTTCTTTTCCACTCTGGAAACATTCCAAAAACATCCTTAACTTTGACTCTCTTCTTTATTTCTATGACTATCTTTTCATTCGGCTTTATGCCTGCTTCGTCCACTAGCGATTTGGGAAGCACAATCCCTATGGAACTTCCCCATTTCCTTGTTTTTGCTTCTATTTCCACTATGATATAACTTAGTTATATTTAGTTATATTTAAATTTATCTATTTACTTTACACAAAAACTTATTTTTGTAGATTTTTTTCTATATGGAAAAATTCGGCTTTACTCTTTTAAATTTAATTACTTTTAAGTGGTTAAAAACGAAAGATTTAAATACCCCCCTCAATTCCTAAATATGGTTAAAATGCTAGCAAACGTTGTTCGGAAATTGCAAAAGAATCTTCGAAGCCAAAGTAGAGGATCTGTTCTTAGAGATTTGGATTTAATAGATGAGGATGCTAAATATGTTGATGATGCTTATTATTTTGTAGACGGTTCAATTGACCTTCATCAGCACGGAAAATATGGATTTTTAAGTTTTAGTGGTCAAATAAAAGCTAAGTTAAATCCTAATGATTTATTCAGAGAATATGTGGACCAAAATAGGCATAAGCCAGGTTTTAAATTTCCTAGAGTGGCTGTACTCGAAAAAGCCGTCTCTGAAAATTCTCCGGTTGTCAAATCTGCACAAGATTTAGTTAAAAGGCTTTTAAATTGTGAAGTTGATGAAGAACCAATTAGTGGATCATTAGGCTATACAAAATTAACTGGTAAAGATGGTTATGAAGTGCAGTTTGGGATAGGAAATTATATATATGTAAGAAAGGATTATGCCCTAAAAGATCTTAGACCAGAAATAGATGAGCTAAGAAAAATATTTGGCAGGCCTAGTGTAGAAACCACAAAGACTTACAGATTAGGGAAATAGAAATTATTTTTAACACATCAGATTAATAAAAGTTAATAACTCTTCTTTGTCACACTCCTCACAAACATTTCCTTAGCCTCATAAGAACTTCTCACAAAAGGCTTAAACTTTAATCACAATTTTTTTTGCTTTCAATTCGCCTGCAGAAATAATGTCTTTATACTTTTTTCTAGTCCCTTCCAATTCTTTTAATAGCTCTTTATCTGACATTTTTGACATCTTTTCCCTTATTCTGTGCAGTTCCTTCATTGCTTTAGGCTCTTTTGTTTTTCCTAATTCATTAATCACTAAGTCTGATATAAACAAGTCAAAATCATTCAATTTGTTGGTAAAAAATACTTTGGTAATTTTCTGTTTTTCTGGAGCATCTTCCGCAAATATAAAATTAAAAACTGATGATTCAAAGTAAAGTTTCATATTGTTTATCGCTCTTTATCACATTCTTCATAAACATTTCCCCTGCCCTGTAAGAGCTTCTTACAAAAGGCCCTGATGCGCAGAACAAGAATCCCAATTCCAATGCTTTTTGCCTGAAATATTCAAACTTTTGAGGCGGAATATATTCGCTTACTGCAATGTGCCAGTCTGTCGGCCTTAAATATTGGCCTAAGGTTAAAATATCAACATGAACTGCCCTTAAATCTTTCATTGACTGGATAATCTCTTTATCTGTCTCTCCTAAGCCAAGCATTATGGATGATTTTGTGTATACCCTTGGATTTAATTTTTTAACATTGTCAAGAACACCTAATGATTGTTTATAACTGGCTCTTGTGTCTCTGACTTTTCTCTGCAATCTTTCAACTGTCTCTATGTTATGTGCTATAACCTCGGGCTTTGCATCAATTATTTTTTTCAATGAATCGATGTCTCCTTTAAAATCAGGAATCAAGACTTCAACAATGATTTCAGGATAAGCTTTCTTGATTTCCATTATGCACTCTGCAAAATGAGAAGCGCCCCCGTCACTTAAATCATCACGGTTAACAGATGTCAAAACAACGTAATCAAATAATTTTATTTCTGCAAGCGCCTTTGCTAGTTTTTTTGGCTCATCTGCATCAAGCTGCTTCATCGGGTTGCCTTTCTTTACAGCGCAGAACCTGCATCCTCTTGTGCAGACATCGCCCATCAGCATGAAAGTTGCTGTTCCGCCGTTCCAGCATTCTGAAATGTTGGGGCAATGCGCCTCTTCGCAAACGGTATGGAGGCTCTGTTTTTTTAAAACTGATTTTATGTTGGAGAATTCTTCATTTGTTGATAATTTAATTTTCAGCCACTGCGGCTTGACTAATTGTTGCATTTTAAATGTTGAAATTAGTTTTTTATATCTTCAAAATTTCAATCCGTGCTTCGCACATTATCTTGTGCGCCTCGGACAATCTAATATTAAGCTATACCCACGGGCAAATATAATTGAGCAATTGTTGCCCGTTCGTAATATGTCGAAAATCAAGGATTTTCGAACACTCGAAAACCATAAGGTTTTCTTTGAGCAAAGGCAATAATTTATGCTCAATTATTTGTTGCCTTTACTATAAATGTCCTTTGCGCCCCTCCTCGGTGCAAATGCATTGACTAAAACATTTAAAG
>CAZJBR010000044.1:0-5361 GCA_964544435.1 uncultured Methanosarcinales archaeon | reverse complement strand
AGCTTGCGCAGCTTGGCAGGCTGAGAGGATTTCCGTTTGCAGGGCAGTGGTTTGATATAGGCAATATTGAAAGGTACAAGACAGCCCAGAAAAACTGGAGAGGGATAAGTCAGTTCGAGGAAGAGCAAACTGAATTTGGATAGATCATCTGGAAGCTGCATAATCAAAAAAAAGGCTAGCCTTATCCAAAAAAGGGCCGCCATCTTTTACAGAGCCGTCGTCATATAGAATATCGCCGAGGAACCAAATGTTATTTTGTGGCACCCCTTGCTTCTCAAGTGCTTGAATAGAGCAGTTTAATGTATTGCCTGAATGTATAAAATCATCGATAACAACATAATTCAAATTAGGATTTTTTATTTTTTGCAGTCTTTCAACTCTATTATACTTACGACTATGCGAATGACTTACATGCTCTGGTGGTGCGTACCTGTATATTCCGCTTACTGAAATTTGGCTTTGATTTAAAATCAATTGCATAAGTGCATTTATTTCACGACGATGGCCCCGAGAGGTTATCTTAACTACCGCAATTCCGCCTGGTGATAGCATCCGCAGTAAACTTTCTACACCACTTCCAAATGATTTAGGATTTTTCACTAAATATTAAAAACGAAGAGCTGTTTAATTATTTTTTGGCTAGGTAAACCAGATTGCAAACATTTAGATAAAAAGTATGGATTAAAATTGCATAGATATCTGGGATTTGTATAACATTTTAAAACCGCAACCTTTTTATATTAATACGTATTCAAGTACTATCCAGGTGATATTTATGGAATTCAGAAAGGTTAACATAACATTGCCAGCCCAGCTGTTTGAGAAGTCAAAGCAGTTAGTAGAGAAAGGGCTTTACTCAAATTTCTCCGATTTGGTAAGAAGCGGCCTGAGAAAAGAGTTAAAAGAAGACCAGCAGTTATTGAGCACAGAGTACGAATGGGAAAAGCTGGTAAAAGAGATAAGGGCAGACCTTCAGAAGACGGAGCTTGCCAAAATGTCAAAAGAACAGATAATAAAAAGGCTCAGGAATACCAGAGATAAGATATGGGAAGAAAAGTATGCTTAAGAAAAAAGCAGTTATTGACAGCAATGAGGTAATCATTGGATTAACTGCAGAAGGCACTAGCTCTGCAAATCTTATTATCAAACTGAATAAGTTGAAAGACAAATATGAATTTATAATTAGTGATGATATTTGCCAGGAAGTGGTAAGAAATATCCCATACCATACAAAAGAAAAATTTAGCAAGCTTTTGAAATTTAAGGTAATAATTATTAAAGATTTTCTTAGTGATGATGGGTTATTTAAAAAATATAAGAACTTAGGGCTTAAGAAAGGCGATATAGCGATAGCGGCATTCACCGATAAAGAAAATGCAGATATTCTGATATCAGAAAACAGGCATTTCCTTAAAGAGTTAAAAACCCAAAGTTTAAGATACTAAGCGCAGAACAATTCCTAAAAGGATTAATTAAATAAAAATGCTATCAGAAATCTTCAAGGCTTATGATATCCGAGGAATCTACGGCCATAGTCTAACAGAGGATATTGCTTACAGAATAGGAAGGGCCTTTGTTTATTTCCTAAAGTGCAAAGATGTAATCATTGGAATGGACATGCGCGTTTCTTCGCCAAGATTGAGCAAGGCTTTCATGAAAGGCGTAACAGAGCAAGGTGCAAATGCAGTTTACATAGGACAAGTATGCACCGATGCTGTTTATTTTGCTTCCGGATTTCTAAAAAAGCCCGCAGTTATGTTCACCGCCTCCCATAACCCAATGCAGTACAATGGGATGAAATTCTGCAAGAGCGATGCTGTCCCAATAAATGAAGACACTGGATTAAAAAAAATAAGAGAGATTATTGAAAGAAGGCAGTATGGAGATATCAATTTTAAAAATCGTGGGAAAAAAATCAAGAAAGACATTTTAAAAGAATACACAAAACATGTAAAAAAATTCATTAACGTTAAAAAACTTGGAAAATTGAAAATTGCAGTAGACGCAGGCAATGGAATGGCAGGAAAGATCATTCCATTAGTTTACAAAAATTTGCCTGTAAAAATTGTTCCGCTTTATTTCAAACTTGACGGGACTTTCCCAAATCATCCTGCCGATCCTTCAAAATATGAAAATTTGAAAGAGCTGCAGAAAGCAGTTAAAGAAAAAAACTGCGATTTCGGAATGGCTTTTGACGGCGATGCCGACAGGATTTTTTTTGTGAATGAAAATGGCAGTGTTGTAAACAGCTCGCTTATTTCAGCATTGATAATTAAAAATATCTTAATGAAAAACATAAAGCAGAAAATAATCCATAATTTAGTCTGTAGCCAAATCGTGCCAGAGACAATAAAAAAATATAATGGATTTCCAATTCTTGAGAGGGTGGGGCACTCATTCATTAAGGAAACAATGAGGAAAACAAAAGCTATCTTTGCCTGCGAGCATTCGGCGCATTACTACTACAAGAATAATTACAGGGCAGACTCAGGAATCATAACAAGCCTGATTATTGCCGAGATTGTTTCAAGGGAGGGCAAACCATTTTCAAAATTATTGGAAGAATTCAGGAAATACAGCACAATAGAGGAAACCAGCGTAGAAGTCAAGGATAAAGAATCAAAAATAGGGGAAATTGAATTTGCTTACAAACTGCAAAATCCCAAAAGAATATCAAAACTCGATGGAATAACGTTTGAGTTTGATGACTGGTGGTTTAACGTAAGACCAAGCAACACAGAGCCTTTGCTGAGGCTGAATCTTGAGGCTGATTCTGAAGAATTAATGAAGAGGAAGAAAACAGAGTTGCTTGAAATCATGAGGCGATAGATTTTCTGGAACAGTAAGTTTTTAAATTGGCCCAGTAAAGTGCGGAAAAGATGTATACTCCAACTGCATATTATTTGATGTACCATCATGATGCTTTCCATAAATCAAGAATCTTTAGAGTCATAGCTGGAACTTTATTCCTAGGAGCTGCTGTTCCAATCTTTGCGTATGTTTCAGGCAAGGGTGTTCAAAATGAAAGTGGGAAGCCAAACAAACCAAGAATTGCATGCAGCGCCACTGACCCAAGCAAGATTAAGGTTTTCGAGCTCGAAGAAATCTTGGCTGCCAGAGTTAAAGCTGGGTGCACGAAAGTTTAAAACGTAATCTTTAAATACTATTAAGCAATTCTGATATCCAACAGAGAGAAGAGAAAGGCGTTATTATATTTCTTCTCGTGGCAGAAAATCGAGATTTATCGAAAATCGTGGATTTTCGAGTGTGCTCGAAGATGCAAAAATTTCCGACAGTATGAGATGGTTAAGACGAAATTAAAGCCTGTTTTACCGAGCTTGAGGGGAAAAAAGCGTTACCTAGTCTTTGAAGTCATCTCAAAAGAAAGCATAAAGGACATAAACGCTGTGTCAAACGCAATAGCGCATTATTCATTGCAGCTCCTGGGCCAACTGGGAACGGCAAAAGCTGGGATAATGGTGCTAAACAACAAATGGCATTCAGAATCGCAGCGAGGCATCATAAAAGTCAGCCACAAGCATGTTGATGCTTTAAGGTCATCATTGGCGCTGGCAGATAAAGTCGAAGGAAAGGCTGTTATTTTCAGAAGCCTAGGAGTTTCGGGAATATTAAACAAAGCAGAAAGAAATTATTTGAAAGCTGCAGGATAAAATTTTTATTGATTTTAAGAATTGAATGGCAAAGAAGTTTATTGAGTTGCCTTATTGTCAAAGGCAAGAAGCGCAATAACATTAACGATTGAAGAACAACCGAAAAAATCAATAATACAAAATAACATAATACAATAGATAAGAAATCAAAAAAGAAAAGCAGGAGGTAAAGATTAAAATGCAACCAATGCAGCATCAAATGATGGGGTATGACAGGGCAATAACCATGTTCAGCCCCGACGGAAGATTATTGCAGGTCGAATACGCGAAAAAGACAGTAAGGCAGGGCTCAACAGCCATTGGTATGGTCTGCTCGGACGGAATTGTGCTGGTGGCAGACAAAAGAGTGGTTGATTCACTTGTTGTGCCGGAGAGCGTTGAGAAGATTTGGATGATTGACGAGCATATAGGCGCTGCCGCCTCAGGCATTTTGAGCGATGCCAGAGTCCTTGTTGACAGGGCGCAGATAAGAGCGCAGCAAAACAGAGTGACATACGACTCAGAAATTGACAGCCTTACAATAGTAAAAGACATGTGCGATCTGATGCAGGTATGCACGCAAAGCGGCGGCCTTAGGCCATTTGGAGTCTCAGTTTTAGTTGCGGGAATTGATGACCATACTCCAAGGCTGTTTGAAACTGATCCGATTGGAATTTATTTTCAGTATAAAGCCACGGCAATTGGGGAAGGGGAAGTGGAAGTTGAAGAGATCCTTCATAGTGAGTACAAACCGGAACTCACGATAGATGAAGGCTTAAAGTTGTCCTTAAAGGCTTTAAAAAAAGTTCTGGGAGAGAACTTCAACGTGCAGAGAATCGATGCCGCATCTATAACAACTGCGGAAAAAAGGTTCAGAAGGCTTACAAAAGCCAAAATAGAAAAGACTGCAGCAGAGCTTAAAGATGACAAAAAGCCTGCCAAGAAATAAATGTGAGAGAGAATGGTTTCGGTAGATCAGGCAATAATAGCAAGATTAAAGACACAAGGCCATAGCTTTGAGGTCCTTGTGGACTGCAGCAACGCGCTTGCGCTTAGGGAAGGCAAAAGCGTGGACATGCATGATGTCCTTGCAGCCATGAAAATATTTTCAGACGCAAAAAAAGGCCTGGAAGCGTCCGAAACGGCAATGAGGCAGATTTTCGGCTCTACCGATGTTGAGCAGGTGACAAAAAGCATAATACAAAAAGGCGAGATTCAATTAACACAGGACTACAGGGAACAGTTAAGGGAGGAAAAAAGAAAGCAAATCATAAGCGTAATACACAGGAACGGCGTTGACCCGAGAACGCATTTGCCGCACCCTCCCCAAAGGATTGAAAACGCATTTGAAGAGGTAAAGTTTCACGTCGATGAGTTTATGCCTGTCCATGAGCAGGTCCAGGATGCGCTGAAGAAGCTGAGGCCAATACTTCCAATAAAGTTTGAAGTCAAGGAAATCGCGCTCAAGATTGGGCCCGACTATGCCCCAAAATGCTACTCAACCGTCAAGTCATTCGGCACAATTTTAAGGGAAGAGTGGCAGAGCAGCGGCTACTGGATTGCCGTTGTCGAGATGCCGGGCGGCATGGAAAATGACTTTTATGACAAATTAAACAGGATATGCCACGGAAATGTGGAAAGCAAGATTTTGAAAACAAAATAATTATTTTCAATATTATGAAAAAACAAATTAAAACAAGAGCGGTCTTTG
>CAZJBR010000043.1:0-5370 GCA_964544435.1 uncultured Methanosarcinales archaeon | reverse complement strand
CAAAATCGGAAGCGCAAACATCTGCTACTACCTCGCCCCGCGCATAGAAGGCTGAATTACAGAAATATTTACCGCGTAGCAATGATGCAAAGATATTTTAATATCTTATAATCTAATTCTAATTAGTGATGAAAAATGCCATTTGTAAAAGTTAAGGGCGGGAATAAAAAACTGATTGAGATTGGGCGAGAAAGGCTGAATTGGAGTATAAAAAAAGCCCCATCAAGAACGGCTAGAAAACGCGCATTAGAACTGCTTAAAGGGAAAGTAGAGCTAACAAAATATGGAAACCCCCGTGTTTCAAAACGTTTGGTAACAGAGGCAAAGGTGGATATGTTGCTATCGCGGTTGAAAAGCCCTAACAGGAATGTCAGTTATGTTGCTGAACAGGAATTAAATATGATGAAAGTCCCTGACGCGATTCCTAAATTGATTCCTAGATTGAGGGCAATGTTGCGTTCTAATGGTGATTTGCCCGTTATGGCACGAGGTGTTTTAATTGGAACTAGACTCAGATCCACAATTCCTGATCTGAAAGCAGCGTTGAAAGATAAATATTGGCCGGTTCGCTATTATGCTATACGTATTCTGGGTGAAATGAAAGTCAGGGATGTAATTCCCGAACTGAAATTAGCGGCGAGAAGCCGTAAGGCTCCAATCTCCGAAGCAGCCAAAACAGCTTTGCGGGGAATGAAAGTAAAGATATAGTGCTATCCATCAAAAACTATTTTCTTTATTTCCTCTAATTTATCTATAATCAAATCCGGCTTTTCCCTGCGCAATTGCTCTTTTGTCTGATAACCCCATGAAACCGCAATTGTCATCACTCCCGCCATTTTTCCCGCCTCTATGTCGTGCGTCATATCTCCTACATATGCGGTTTCTTCAGGAGCAAACTCATTCCTCTTCATTATTTTTTCAATAATCTTCGTTTTGTCATGCACGCTTCCATTTACCTCTACAAAGAATTTTTGCAGGCAATATCTTTCAATCTCCTCTTCAAGTTTCTTTTGCGGATGGCTGCTCAAAAGTACCAAATTTATCGCTCTTTTATCCAGGAAGTTTAGTAAATTTTTTACTCCCTTGAATGGCCTTGGCTCTCCAACCACATAAATTTCCTTGATAAATAAATCATCCACTTTTTTCTTCGGCATGTTTGTGAATTTCCTGTAAAAATTCATATATGGAATTGTAAATTCTCTTTTAAACTCTTCCAAAGTCAGTGTTTTTATCCCCCATTTCATGAACATGTTCATAATCGCCTTATAACTGGGAATTATGTCATCACTCAGCACACCTGCCCAGTCAAAAATTATATTTTTTATCATTTATATAGAGAGCCAACAAAAAGACATTTAAACCCTACGGCTGTTAATTTCTATTGGTAATGGATATGGCTATTGAGTTGAAAAATGTCGATTTGTGGCGCCGTTCCATAGACGCAATCGCCTCTTTCATTTCAGAGGGGAATTTCCGCTTCAATGAAAAGGGCATTTCCTTCAAGGCCGTAGATCCCAGCCAGATTGTGCTTGTTGACTATATAATTGACAAAAGCGCATTTGAGAAATTTGACATCGAGCCCACTTATATCGGCATTGACCTTGTGGAATTGAACAAAATAATGCAGCGCACGCTTCCAAATGACAAACTGACAATGGAAGTCAGCGATTCCGAGCTTTCGCTCAAACTGGAAGGGGACATGGTAAGGAGCTTCAAGCTGCCGCTTATAGAGGTCAGCGAGGAGGACATCAATATCCCGCAGCCGAAATTCGACGCAAGGGTTGAAATTGCTGGAAAAATAATAAAAGAAGCGCTCAAGGACGCAAGCTTGTTCGGAAGCTCAGTAGTACTGCGCATAAAGGGCAGCCAATTCACGATTGAAGCGCGCGGCTCCCAGGGGACATTGAAAAGCCAGACAAAGGAGGCGCAGAAAGTAGTTGCAAAATCAACAACAGAGGTGGTAAGCAAGTATTCCCTTAATTTCCTTATGAACATCGTTAAGAGCGCGGATCCGGAAGCAAAAGTCGCATTGGAGCTGAAATCCGATGCGCCGATGAAGGTTTCCTATTCAATAGGCCCCGCGCAGATTCAGTATCACTTAGCGCCGATGATTTTGTAAATATCGCCTATATACTTTTCCAGATTAACTTAAAGTAATTCTCATAACTCTCTGCAACATTTTTATCAGTAATCATTATTGTCGTTGGCGGCTTTGTCCATACAACAATACCTGTCTTTTTACCAAATACTACTGTGCTTGAGGGCGACAGAAACTCCTTCGGAACATATTTTAGTGCAGTATTTTTTGTTTTAAGCAGCCCTTTTGTGCCTTCTATTGTAAGTACTTTCTCTTTGATCCTTTTTCTGACAATTTCATTTAAAAATTTTCTGAATTCAATCGGCAACTGCTTTTGGAAATTTCCCTCTTCTCCAAGAACAACATAATCTCTGCCCTCTGCGAGAATATCCCTTAACAAATAACTGATGCCTTTGTTTCCCGTAAACACCTCAATTTTTGTAGGTTCTTCTTTTTTTGTTAGGGCAATTAATTCAGGCAAGGCATCTTTAAATTCCCCTTCTTTTTCTTGCAACACCTCTAAAATTCTTTGAGGTTCGACGGCAGTGAAATGTTTGATTCCCTCAACCACCAAACCCGATGCAAACCCCTTTTCTGCCATCTTTTCTAAAATAGAGTAACAATGCACTCTCTCTATGCCTGTCTTTTTACTTATATCAGACACGGCGCTTGGACCGCCCCCAAGCAAAGCTAAGTAAATTTTAGCCTCATTTGCCTGAAATCCAACTCTAAATAGCACTCCTTCATTCATAACATCATAATCATTGGGAAGCGATATTCTTATAAATGTTGTAATTTTTTTACTACAAACAAATATAGCCCTAGCCTGCAGCAATATTTATTATGAAAGAGGCAATTGGCAAAAAAGGGCAAAGAAAAATAATTTTAGACGAATTAAGATAGCAAAAAGTTTCTAATTAGATATCAATAGGATAACAACAATGGCAGATATACAATTGATTAAAGCACCCTCGGGTAGAAGCTATGCAAGCCGATGGTATCCCCCGATGGAACTCTTGGCCTTAGGGACTTTCTTAGAGGATTCCGGATATGGCGTCGGAATAATAGACGGCCAATTTCTAACAACCAAAAGGGCAATCAAAAAAATCAAAGCGCCTTTAGTTGGCATTTCATTTGATTTCTGCTCAATTAGGGATATGGAGCAAATAGCAGAAGGGGCAAAACAAAAGGGATGCACAGTTGTTTTGGGCGGGCATCATGCAACGCCATTGGCAAGGCAAATATTGGAAAAGAACCCAAACATTGATTTTATAGCGAGATTTGAAGGGGAGCTTGCATTAAAAGGGCTTGTCGAAAGCGCAAGTGGAAAATATACTCCCAGAGATATTCCAAACATTGCATTTAGAAAAAAAGGAAAAGTTATTTTTAATCCTATTAGAAGCCTGCCTATGGCTCAATTGCCAATGCCAAGGAGAGACCTAAAAGGGATTGCAATGAAGAATTATTTCGATGCCTATAAAAAATCAAAAAAACAATTTCAGCTTCCTTTTGACTATAAAAGGCCAACAAATGCCTTTCTCAAAAAGGGCTGCCCGATAAGAGCTTCAGGCAAAGGATGCAGCTATTGTACAAGGAATACGATAGGGGTTAGCCAAAGAACCCCTGCCCAAGCATACAATGAATTCAAGTATTTAGTTGAAGAATTTAATATTGATTTTATTTCTGAATTTAGCGATGAATTTATTTTTGGTCCAAAGGATAGATGGTTAATTAAGCTTAAAGAACTCTATGAACAAAATGGCCCGCTAAAGATAGGCTTAGAAGTTTATGCAAGAATTCCAGACATTACGGAAACAAATGTCAGGAATATGAAAGCAGTAGGGGTAAAAGCAATAGTGCTTGGCATTGAATCCGGCAATCCAAGGATACTTGCATTAAACGGCAAACATTATTCTCCAAAAACAGTCGTAAACGCATGCAACCTGCTCGAAAAATACAATATCGAAATTCTGGATTCTTATATTTTCGGCTTGATTGGAGAAACAAGAGAATCTGTGCAGGATACAATTGATTTATCCAAGAAATTGGAAAAGGCCTGCGACAAGAAAATTACATTCTATCATATATTGACTCCATTGCCTGGCGCCCCTGTTTGGGATAAATTAATGCAGCATAATGAGTTCAGACAAAAATACGGTTCAGAATACAAATTAAATATAAAAAACATACAAGAATTCTATATTGAGCACTTTACCAACTTGGGAAGGGATGGTTTTGCTTATATAACAAATGTGCGGAAGAGAATGTTGGAAGAATCTGCAATTAAACTCTAACTCTGGCAATCCCGCAATCGCAACAATTAAATAAAACCTAATTGCAACTATAATAATGAAAATAAATTTGCTGCCCCTTGCGCTGGCAATTTTATTCCTAATCCCTTTTGCCGGGGCCGATGTCCTGATGCCGCCCCTCTACTTCATATACGGCGCAAGCATAATATTCCTGCTGATTCCAATAATTTTGATTGAAGGCGCAGCAGCCCATTTTCTAATCAAAAGATTCTTTAAATTCAAAGCCAGCATACCCTACATCCTCCTGGCATTTCTGGCTGCAAATCTCTTCTCATCAATAATCGGATTATTTTTTATTTCACTGGCAATTCCAGCCTATGACCTGCTTCCGGCAGTTGTTTCCGCGTATTTAATAACTTCAATACTGGAGAGCCCGATACTCTATCTGTTCCTCCGGCGCAAAACAGGAAATAAAAAACACAAGAACAAGATTTTCAATGACCTTATAATTTCCCTGAAAATTTCCTTCGCTGCCAATATATTCAGCTACATCCTCATTCTTGCAATCCTGCTGGCATTTACCCCCTATTAGCAAAACTTCAGTGGCGGAACGCTCCCAAAACCCTTTTTATTCCCTTTTGTGGCAATTCTTTTATGAACCTTGAGGACCTGCAGTTCGCGCAGCGCTATCCCTTCAGCGGAACAGCAAGGAAAATAGTGGCTGAAACAGGCCTTAACCTGCAGGACGTTTCGGAGGCAGTAACTGAAAGGGCGCAGAAAATGATTCTTGCCTCCGCAAAGCAGCAGAAGTATGACCCGCAAATCGGAAATTATGAGGAACTGCTCCAGAACGAGGTGCTTGCGTTCCCAGTCGCAAAAATTCTGCTCTCGCTCATTGCAAAGCCAGAGCTGTATTCCAAGTTCGCAAATATGTTCTCAAAATCCGCATTTGTTTCCCTGCAGGGCGAGAGCGATGAAACCCTTTCCGACATTGCAAAAGACCTTGGAATAATTATAAAATTCTCAGGCAATCCCGAGGAA
>CAZJBR010000042.1:0-5435 GCA_964544435.1 uncultured Methanosarcinales archaeon | reverse complement strand
TCTTTTCAGCTGCCTTCTTATGTTGGAAGACGCGATGCCGAGCATTGCCAGCTTTAACCTTTTTCTTTCCTCAATAACGCGGGCGCATATCTCGTCGCTTGTTAAGTCACGGATTTTTCTATTAATTTCGTCAATTCTTTTATAAAGTTCTTGAATTTTATCGTCATCCTTATAAATTTCATCTTTTATTGTTTTATCGTCACTTTTTTTGGAACTCAAAATATCTTGATGATCCTTCAAATTTTTTATATCATTTTCAATTGATTCTATCTCTTTTTGTTTTTTATTCATATCATTTTTTGCCTTAATCAACACATTAAGAATATCGACAATGACATCCCTTGAGTCGCCAGGCTGCAATAACCCAATTGACAGGCAAATCTTTCTTATTAATTCCCTCTCGCCCAGATTTGCCGGCTTTTCATACCTTCTTAAAGTGATTTCCGCAAGAGGAATATCTTTAGAAATTGTCTTTTGCTTTGCCATGATTAAAGCATTTAAGAATTAAGGGGTATATATAAGTTTTGATTAGACCGGCTTTGCGCAAAACCTATAGCTGATTTTGACCCACAGTCATTAAATTAAGTTACTGAATTTAATTGGTAACAGAGATTCAACCAGAAGTCATTAAAGCAGTAATTCAGTTTTTGAAAAGATGAAATATTTAAGTAAAAGAAATATTTTTATAGCATCTCTATAAGACAGATTAGTAATGAATACTACTAAGATTATAAAAGAAGTGAATCTGGGAGATTTTAAAAAAATAATATCCAAATACAAAGATAATATTTATGCGAACCCTCACGCTCTCGACCATTTAAGCGACGCTCAAAGAAAGGTATTTAAAGAGCAAGGGCTAATTGACACTATACTAAAGGAAAACCCCCGAGGAGTTGGATTACAACGAAATGGCAGATATGCCGCATTTTACCGCAGGAACTGGGGATTTCTCCGTGTTATCTTGGAAATAAAAGACCCAAAACTTGAGATAATAACTTTTATAAATACAGAGACTATGCCTAATTTAAAGAGATTAGAAAATGGAGAGTAGACACCTAGATGCAAGAGGAAAAGGAGAATACACATACGATTTTAGAAATGACATACTGCTTTTTAAGATTAAAAATAGAGACTACGCTATGTCTATAGAATTTGAGAGTCTAATTGTAGATATAGACACAAAAGGCTATATAACCGGATTAAGAATATTTGATGCTTCTCAAGTATTTAAGCTAACTAAACTTGCTCTGAATAATGTAAAAATATTTGAATTCAATGCAAAAGTTGAAGACAAGGTAATCACAATACAATTAAGATTTACTTCTGTTTTGAGGAACAAGCCAGTTATTAAGCATGGACAGGATATTATTAGGGAAGCAAGTGATTCACATATAAGAAATTCTGAAGTTCTCTGCACAGTTGCCTAAATTTGCCGGCTTTTCATACCTTCTTAAAGTGATTTCCGCAAGAGGAATATCTTTAGAAATTGTCTTTTGCTTTGCCATGATTAAAGCATTTAAGAAGACGCTGTTGCATAACCCCTATTTGAGCTTCTTTTCCAATTAAGCTCATTCGTAAATCCGCAAAAATATGTCAAAAATGACCAATTGTGCAACAGCGTCAAGAATTAAGGACTATACATAGGTTTTGATTAAAAATAAAAAAAATAAAGAAAAAAATAATTTAATTTGTGCCGTAGCCGTTTGGGGTTGCATGTGCAAACCAGATATGTCCTGGTCCTAAGTTTGGATCAATACCTTGGTCCATCAATGTCTCAAACTGTCCCCAAATGCAATAGCCACCGTCTCTTGAAGGAATACCGCTTGTAGCACATCCTTGGTCCCAAACTATTTTATAGTGCCAAACTGCTCCTGAACCGCCATTCTTGCCGTTCCATTCGTTGTCGAGCCATGCATCGTAAGATGGATTTGCCCAATTTTCTGCATTTCCCCTGTCCCATTCCTCATTCCATTTCATTACTAGTTTGTCGTATGTGTACGGTCCGAGATAAGCCTCACATTGTGCTACAGTCCAACCAAGTTTCTCCTGGCACCAACTTAAACCAGTGCCTACAAATTGATGTGCACATCTATTATACCCATATTGGTCAAAACCAGTTTGAACTACGTTCCCATTTGCTAATGTACATGTCCCTTTTGCCATTACTAATCCAATAGACATCACCATCATCACAGAAATCAATAAAGCCATTATTATTTTTTTCATTCTTTCTCACCCCCCCATATGAGAGACTATTTTTATTATTATACAAATTCACTTAGAATATCTTCAAAGTCTATATAAACATTCCTACTCAGAATCCGTTTTTCGCACTAAAAACTTAGAATTTCGTCCTTGCTCAGCAGGCTCAATCCGGTCTTCTTGCCGATAATCTGCACTTCAACTATCTTCTGCGGGTTTTCCAAATCAACTTTTGGCCTGTCAATCACTTCTGTCAGCTTCATTATCAGTTCAGTGGAATGCATGCTGTCAAAATGCCTCTTGTGCAGGTCCATTTTCCATTTTTCTGCCTTCTTTATGCCGTTCTGCAGCTTCTTGACTTCCTTCTGCATGGACTTAACATTTGTAGCTATCCATTTGTCAATCGGAATCCAGTAGAAAGTGTGCTCGAACATCCCTTTTTTGCTTTTCAGCTTGCTTAAGCTCTTGACAAGCTTCTTAGCGTTTCCAACTCTGAGCTTGAAAACGCCTTCAACATCCGACTTTAGAAATTTGGCTTTTTGCTTTACAGCCTTCAATGCCCTTTCAACTTCCTCTTTTGCGCTGCCTGCATGCGAAGGCTCATGCGTCACAAGAAGATTTGCATCAACCATTTTATCACCAGAATATATTTATAATTCCGGTATATAAAAAGTTTTCTTTTTGAAGATTGGGTTTGTTTGTGAGCACCTGTTGACAAAAACATCGTTCTTGCAATATTGGATACAAAAACCAATGGTGATAGCAAGCAATGCCCAAAATATTCAAAAATCAAAACTTAAGCCAATTACAGAAGGCAAAACAATCGACAAAAAATTTAAAATCTGCACATCCACATAAGTTTGGCCAGACACTTGGAAATTTTTAAGGAGCCACCGGCAAGGAATATTTGCCACACCCTATTTTGAAACAATGAGCGATTCCTTATTTAGAATAATCATATTCAAACTTCATAAAAACATTTAAATACTTTACATCACAAGTAAGCATTAATAGGGTATATTTTATGGAAAACAAGAAGCTTGGGTTTGTTATTTTGTCTATAAGCGTGCTGGCCAGCGTTCTGGCGTTTGGATTTATGGGGGTGCTTGGCAGGCAAACCGCTTCATTCCAGTGTTATCCCACAAGCGAATGCCAGAGAGTTGAGTCATTGCTTGGTTTGTCCCATATTGCGGTTGGACTGGTTTCTTTTATCGGAGCGCTGGGAATCTATTTACTCTTCTTCAGCACAAGCGAAGAGGCAATCCTGAGGAGGCTGGAAGAAGAGAAGAGCATGAAGATAGAGCAGGGCAAATTTGAGCTAATCCTAAAAGCAATGGATGATAACGAGAAAAAAGTGCTGAGGGCAATAAAGGAGCAGGAGGGCATCACACAGTCCACACTTAAGTTCAGGACTGATCTTTCAAAATCCAAAGTGAGCCAGATTCTTACAGATTTTGAAAGGAAAAATTTGGTCAAAAGGGAAACAAAGGGAAAAACATATTCTGTTTACCTGACTGAGAATTTTTAATAGAAAATTATTTAAACCAACTCTTTATCTTTCTTCGGCATGAAGCCCAATAAATTGCTCACAATGAAGGGAATTATTTTCCTGCTAATATTCAGCGCTTTGGTTTTTGTCGGCGACAAGATAAATTTCTCAAAATTGGTTGGAGCTGAAAACCAGTTCTTCACGCTGTTCCAGTTCTTCGGTCCGGTTGCAGGAGCGTTCTTAGGCCCTGTTGTGGGAGTCCTGTCTGTGCTCATTGCGGAAATCGCAAGCAAGGTGTCTACTCATGCGGTTTTTGATTTGGTGACTTTATTAAGATTGGCTCCAATGCTTTTCGCAGCATGGTATTTTGGTGCTAAGAAGGACAAGCTGAGCTTTTTGATGCCGATTGCGGCTATCGTCTTGTTTGTGGCGCACCCTGTAGGCAGGCAAGTTTGGTTCTTCTCGCTGTTCTGGACAATACCGGTTATTATAAAACTGCTTCCAAAGAAATACAGCGACAGGATTTTTCTAAGGAGTTTAGGCGCAACTTTCACAGCGCATGCGGTTGGAGGCGCAATTTGGAACTATACAGTTCCGATGACACCAGCAGCGTGGACTGCCTTAATCCCGGTTGTGATCTATGAGAGGCTGTTGTTTGCCGGCGGCATCACATTATCGTTTGTTTTATTGAATACTCTGCTCGACAAGCTTGATGCAAAAACAAAATCAGAATACGTAAGTGTTGACAAGGGGTATGTATTGTTGAAGCAGGCGGCTTGATTAAACGGATTATGGTGGTTTTGTGGATAAATTAGACTTGGAGATTATAGAACTATTATCAAGAAACTCAAGAACATCCTTCATGGAGATTGCAAGGAAGCTTAAAGTATCTGAGTCTACGATAAGAAAAAGAGTTTCGAACCTTGAGAAGGATTCTATTATAAAAAAATATTCATTGATTGTCGACACCGACAAAATCGGGTTTGGAAATGTGGCTTTAATTGGAGTTGACGCAAATCCTGAGAAATATTTGGATATAGCCCAGAAACTTACAGAGTTCGATGAAATAAGGTATGTTGGCTCATCAACAGGAGATCATATGTTCATGCTGGAAGTGTGGGCCAAAAACTGGGATGAGCTCAAAATCTTAACTGACAAGCTTAAGGGGCTTGACGGGGTTACAAGGATATGCCCTGCCGTAATAAAGGACACATTAAAAGGCACATTGTGAATTGGCCTTATTGACGAATTTCGCACTATACAAAAGGTGCATGGATAAGCCATCAAAAGCGGCATATACAAGTGCGCCAAATTATATTATGAAAGGTTCCCGTCTTTCAAGCTCTCACTTTTCATTGATTTTCAGAATATAAGAATTTTTCCTTTATATACTTCACGTGCACAGGCATTTAGTGCTTTTTTGTCCAGCGGCCGCACTTCCTGATAAACAAGCTTATATAATAGTGGGATATACTTGATTCAATGGGACAGCAAGAGGTGTATACGTTCCTGAAAAAGAACAGGAACAAATGGTTTACGTCCAAAGAAATAGCCAGCAGGTTAAAGGCATCTGTCGGCAGCATAACCACCTGCCTTAAGAAACTGAGGGACAGCTCCTCAGTGAGCTTCAGGTATCCAAACAAGCAGGGCCAGGGAAGGAATTCTTACGTCTATAAGTTCAGGGAATAGGTTTTAGAATTTTTTAAAGATAAATATTTTTTATTGGAATTGCCCTATTGTAATC
>CAZJBR010000041.1:0-5502 GCA_964544435.1 uncultured Methanosarcinales archaeon | reverse complement strand
CACATCGCTGTCCTGCACGCTGTTGACGGCAATCTTCTGGAATCTGTATGTTTTCCCTCCAGACTCTGCTTTTAGCGGAATGCCGTAGAAAGAATCAACCCACAAAAAGCCCTTGTTTGTCTCAATCTTCCAAGTGCTTCTGCTGTCAATGACTTCTTCTCCCACTTTTTTCGCAATAGTTAAATCTGCTATCCAGTCAAAAACAGTTTGTATATAAACATCCTTATATATTAAGTCTTCCTTCTTTCCTTTATAGGCGCAATAAGCAGCCATGCAATAAGATTGGGCTGTGCCAGCTACACTGTCTATGAAGATTGAATCGTATGACTCTGGCTTGTCCAAAGTCTTGATTGGAAGATAAGGATTATACTTTATCTTAACTCCTTTTATGTAAAAATCATAAAAATCGTCTCCTGTTTCAGGGCCCTTGTACTTGTAGAAAATGCTTTGCACTCTTGTTTGCGATTTTGCCAGCAAATCCTTGACTTCCGCTGAAACTTCGTCTACCGGCTCAGGCTTTGGCGGCTCAGCTGCAGGAGCCTGGGCAGGAGCCTTGACCTCGGCCTTGGGCTGTGCAGGTTGCTGTTGAACTGGCTGAGAAGTGCAGGACACCAAATAGAATACAAATACGAAAAGAATAATTGCAGAATATCTGTTTTTCATTGATGCCGCCTAAGCATAGGAATGATTGTGTAATTTAAAAATTTTTCTGAGCGTTCATTTGCACCTATTAGAAAACTTTTTATATAACCAAACTAATAAAAACCAAAGATGGCAAGGGTTAAGAGCATAATGTTGGCGAACCCGCCTACATTAAAAGAAGAGGCAAGCATTGCGGAAGCGGCAAAATTGCTGACGCAAACGCGGCACGGATGTATTGTTATAACTGAGAATAGCAACCCTATTGGCATTGTTACAGAGCTGGATTTTGTCAGGAATGTTGTTTCTTTTAATAAGAGCTTAAAAGAGAAGGTGAGCAGGATAATGAGCTCCCCGGTTACATTCATGGACCCTAACATGAAGCTGGACGAAGCCTTGAAAATCATTGACACAAAGAAATTCAGGAAGTATCCTGTCATGGACAACGGGCAACTGGTCGGAGTTGTCACGAAAAGGGACATTGTCAATGCGATAAGCGACAACTTAAGGTTCCACAGGAACGTGCAGAATATCGTGCTGGTACTTTTTGTGCTGTTTGAGTTTTTTGTTTTTGTGCTTTACAAATACCTGTATATATTTCTGCCTAACGGAGGCTAAAAATGATAAAAGCAGAAAGCATAATGACGCGGGGAGTTATCACAATAACCCAAGGATCCACCATTACGGAGGCCTCCAAGCTGATTGCCTCCAAATCTGTAAGCAGCTTGGTAGTTACTGACGACAGCAGGCCTATCGCCATTGTGAGCGAAAACGATATTATAAGCGGCATTGTCTCAAAAAAATCCAAAGTCAAGGACGTGATGAGCACAGAATTCAAGATTATATCGCCATCTACAAAGTTTTCAGAGATTACCAAAATCCTGAAGGAAGAAGATATTAAGCGGTTTCCTGTTGTTGAAAATGATAAATTGGTCGGGCTGATAACTGAAACAGATATAATTGAGGCTACAAGGGATTTTACCAGATTCCATCAGATAGTGCAGGAAGTCATATTGGGCATTTTCGGGCTTGCAACAGCCTTCTTTTTGTTTTACTTCAGCCCTTTGGGGGCTTCGGTTTTCGGCTGACAAAACCGATTAGAAAAATATAAATACCATGCACAAATAATCTGGGCTGGAGGGCCTGTGGTCTAGCGGCTATGACATCGCCTCGACAACAGCTGCAAAATCAGTTGACACTTTGTGGGGCATAAAGCGCCACTCGAAGCGGCGAAGGTCACCAGTTCAAATTTAACCGATGAAAATCTGGTCAGGCCCACCTTATATTCATTATAAAAAGTGGTGAGAGCATTAAATCTAAGCTTTATCCCAGGATATTTTTTTCCGCAATGTTTCTGGCAATTCTCGTGCTTGGATTTTTCATAGCAGGGCCTTTCCTGCCGGCGCTTTTTACAGGCGCGATAATTGCTTATTTGTCTTATCCCTTGTACAGAAAACTGCTGGCATATGTTAAAAATAAGAATGTTGCGTCATTTGTGATTGCATTCATCATAGTTTTGATTTTTGCTATACCTTTTGTTATGGTACTCGGCCTTGTTTCAAAGGAGGCTTATTTAACTTACACCACCTTAAGCCAGCAGGACCTTGGGACAAATTTTCTAAGGGTAGTATGCAAAGATGAAAGCTGGCTGTCGTGCAGAGCCATAAAGTCGCTTGTTGACTTCCTGCCGAGAAACGACCTTGATTATTATCTGCAGGCCACAATAGGGAAAATAACATTGTTCATAATAGATAATGTCTCAAAATTTCTTTCTTCAATCCCATTTATGCTTCTAAATTTTTTTGTAATGATATTCGTAGTGTACTATCTGCTCAAGGACGGAGAAACTGTGGCTGAGAGGGTGAAAAATATTCTGCCCCTCAAAGAATCGCACAAGCGGCACGTTCTGCAGACATTCCACAACACCACTTACGCTGTATTTTACGGCAATATCCTGACAGCGGTCCTGCAGGGCATTTTGGGAACTATAGGGTTCTTGATTCTTGGCATTAAATCTGCCATTCTCTGGGGCTTTGTAATGATGGTATTTGCATTGATTCCTTATTTTGGCACTGCAATAGTGTGGCTGCCTGCTGCTTTAAACCTAATCTTTGTGGGGTATCTGCATAATGATAATTCATCAACCGTCAGGGGCGTTATTCTGATTGTCTATGGGATTCTTATCGTGAGCAGCATAGACAATTTCCTGAAGCCGAAGATAATCAGCCTGAAAGCAAGAGTTCATCCCATTCTAGCGTTGATTGGCGTGCTGGGCGGCTTAAGCCTTTTCGGGTTTTTGGGACTGATTTTGGGTCCTGTCATGCTTGCCTTGCTCATGACCTTTGTTGATATATATGAAGACGAAAAAGCTGAAATTGAAAAGTATTTTTAATAACATGAAGCTTAAAGTCAAGGACATAGACATTTCCAGCGGCGGTCCATTAGTTGCAGTGATCAACCACAACGATGCATCAATGCTCGACTTGCATGTCATGGACAGGATAAAGATTAAGAAAGGCGGCAGGCTCGAGACTGTTGTTGTGGATATAGCGCAGAGCAGCAAAGTAGTTCCAAAAGGGACAATTGGCGCTTTTGAGGAAGTGATCAATTCTTTGAAATTAAAAAATAACGATAAAGTCGAAATTGCAATTGCGCGCAAGCCATTATCTATTGACTATATCAAGAAAAAATTGGACGGGCAAAGGCTCAACAAGAGCGAGATTGACCAGATAGTCTGGGACATTGTCCACAATAAGCTGAGCGCAGTAGAGCTAACTTATTTTGTAGCTGCGTGCTACACCAATGTCATGTCAATAAAAGAAACAATTCTTCTTACAAAGGCAATGGTAAAGCATGGCAGTATATTAAATTTAAAAAAGTATCCTGTCATTGACAAGCATTCTATTGGGGGGATTCCGGGCAACAGGACAACAATGGTTGTTGTGCCGATAATAGCGGCTGCAGGCTATTTTATACCAAAGACCAGCTCACGCTCAATAACAAGCCCCGCGGGAACAGCAGACACTATGGAAGTTCTAGCAGACGTGACTTTCCCGATAAGCAAAATGAAAGAGATTGTGCTTAAGACAAACGGCTGCATTGTATGGGGCGGCTCGCTGAACCTCGCTCCTGCAGACGACAAGATAATTGCGGTTGAAAGGCCCTTGGAGATAGACGCTGAAAGCCAGCTTCTTGCCTCGATAATGGCAAAGAAACATTCTGTTTCAAGCACGCACATCCTGATTGATGTTCCGATGGGCAAATACGCAAAAGTGCAAAATAGGATTGAAGCGCTCAAGCTTAAGAGTGAATTTGAGAAAATAGGGAGAAGGCTGGGGAAGCGTATCAAGGTTCTAATAACAGACGGCAGGCAGCCGATTGGCAATGGCATTGGGCCGTGTCTTGAAGCAAGGGATGTTATATGGCTACTCAAGAGAGATCCCAGAAGACCAATAGACCTTGAGAAAAAGTGCCTGATGATGTGCGCCAATATTTTCAGCATTATGGGCATCAAGAATGGGTATAGGAAAGCGCTGGGAATTTTGAATTCAGGAAAAGCTTACCAAAAAATGGTTGAGATTATCAAGGCTCAAAACGGGAAAGAGATTGCAGCAGAAGACATCAAGATCGGCAGATTTTCTCATGATGTTGTGTCTGCAAGAAGCGGCAGGGTTGTGGAAATAGACAACAAATTTGTTTCCAGAGTTGCGAGGATTGCAGGCGCTCCGCACGACAAAGGCTCCGGATTGTACATTTACAAGCACAGAGTAAAAAGAGGCGAGAAATTGTTTACTATTTACTCGGAAAGCAAGCATGAGTTTGAATACGCGAAAGATGTCGCAAAGGAGTCTAAGGTTTTTGTGGTGAAGTAGGAACACACAAAGTAAACCCCTTCTACGATAATTACTGTAATCAAGATTTAACCGAAAACTTTAAGAATGAGTTACCATTGCTAAGTGTTAATAGGACAAGGTGAATTAGATGATTACTTGTTACGGCTTAGCATATATAACACAGGGTAATAGTTTTCATAGATGTTATGGCGTATTTTTCTTGGATGAGGGAGGTGTGATCCAACCACTTGATATCGGCGATATTCCCGATAATGCCACCCATCTAGGTAGATTAATTGCCCAATATCAAATGGATAATGAAAACAAGATCCCAAAACCAATTTCCTTAGGGAGACCAAACGATTTTCCTACAACTGCTCAACTTGGGTCCGCCTTCAATAATTCTAAAGTGCCGGCAATTTTTAGTGAACTAACCATCAAAGAACTTAGACAAGCGACCACCAGCTTAGAGAAGACTCTTAAAGGAGAATATTTTAAAGGAATATAATTTTGAGTTTCGCCCTTTTCGATTGATGAATTGTGCTTCTCGCTATATTTGCCTTTCTCGCCCAGAAATTTGAAAAGGACTAAAAGATAGTGCAAAAAATCCTAATCAATTAAAATTAAAAAACAAAACGCCGCGACCCGGACTTGCATGTGGCAAACATGCTCGCTTGCCACAATTTGAACCGAGATACCCTTGCGGGAACGGGCTAACCTGATCCTTTGTGATTACACTCAAGGCTTACGCTTCCAGCTTTAGACCAGAATCCGCGCAGTGCCAGGTTGTGCCATCGCGGCAATTGCGTTAATACAATGTTACTCTGCGTTTTATTTAAAGTTAACTGATAGGACACATATTTCTCTCTTTGTATAAACTGCCTAATGTTTCGTTCAAATCCCCAAACTGATTTAATCAGTTCTCTTAAATCCTCAAGAAGACCTTTACTTGAGCAGTGAAACATCATACCCCCTTTCTTTTTTATTCCACCGTCCGTTATTAGATAACCCAAAAAGAATTGCTTCTTAA
>CAZJBR010000040.1:0-5511 GCA_964544435.1 uncultured Methanosarcinales archaeon | reverse complement strand
TAGTAATCCAATTAATCGGACAGGACATATTAAGATTTTGTACGGCAATCTTGCACCAACAAGTGCTGTAGCAAAAATTACAGGCAAGGAAGGAACATATTTCAAAGGTCACGCGAATGTTTTTGATTCGGAACAAGATGCGCTTACCGCCCTTAAAAACGTAAAAATCAAATATGGGGATGTAGTTGTTACCCGTTATGAAGGGCCGCGGGGGGCGCCAGGAATGCCTGAGCAGCTTGACTTTACATCAGCAGCTGTTAAAATGGGGTATCTTGGCAAAATTGCAATAGTCACTGATGCGAGGATGTCGGGCGGCAGCCACGGGTTTATAGTCAATCATGTTACTCCAGAAGCAGCAGTTGGCGGACCAATTGCTTTAATTCAAAATGGTGATGAAATAGAGATTGACGCTGTTAAACTTACTATAAACCTTAATGTAGATAATAAGATTTTAGAAGCAAGAAAGGCTCAATGGAAACCGCCACAACCTAAATACAATCTTGGCGTTTTTGCAAGAGCTGAAAGAACCATGGCCCAAGCTAATTATGGCGCAGTTATGGATTTGCCAACATTAAGGGCATAGAAATATCATCAGCTCTGAAAATTTAATTTTATGAATTTCTTTATTTATGTTACAGGGTATAATTAAAGTATACCTGCACCTATGTAGATCATTAAAAATTCCAACCCGAATCACCGCAAAACTTAAATACTCCTAAATCAAGCATGAATATTCTGGTTGGTTATGGAAGAAATGCAGGTCGGCAAAGTAACGCATTATTTTGCGAAGATAGGCGTGGCAGTGATTGAAGTTACAAGCGGCGGCATCAAAGTCGGCGATGAAATACACTTGAAGGGCCACACGACTGACTTCAAGCAGAAAGTTAATTCTATTCAGGTCGAGCATGAAAATGTTGATATTGCCGAGCCCGGGAAGTCTGTGGGCATAAAAGTCGAAGAGCCTGCACGAGCTAACGATTTGGTTTACAAGGAAATCTAGCTTTTAGGATTCGTTTCTAAATATTGCTTTACTGACAGCTTGAAGACAATAGGCGCAACAAAAGTGCTGACAATCGCAACTGTGATGATGGCTGTGAATATGTCAACATTTATCAAGCCTGCATTGAGCGCAAGCGTTGCTATGACAAGCTCTGTATCGCCTTTCGGAGACACGCCCCATCCGACAATCAGGCCTTCTTCCAGTGTGCCCTTTCCCATCATAACCCCAATCACAGTACCCCCGATAGTCCCTATAAAATTTATTAGTATCAGCACAATGACCAAAACAAGATTTGATGAAATTGCAAAAATATCCGTGCTTAATCCAACGCTCACAAAAAATATTGGTATCAAGAACCCGAAAGAAATAACATGGATGGAGTGGGAAATTTCGTTTCTTCTCCAAGGTTTCCTGTCCTCCCCCGTTAGCAGAGTCTGCCTTATGAGTATGCCTGCAATTAATGCGCCCAGCAAAGAGCCAATACCTATTATTTCGGATACATACGCCATCAAAAGGACTATTATGAGCGCGCCCATAAAAAGCGTAGCTTGAGATCTTTCCTTTTCAAACATATTCAGCACTGTTGGAACCAGTGAAACCCTAAACAGGATTACCATAAGTATGAAGCTCAATATATCAAATCCAACTTTCAAAAAATTAGTTTCTCCCGAGAGAGTCGTGTGAAACACAATAAGCAGTATGCTGATTATAATCAGCTCAAATACATCGTCCACTGTTCCGGAAGTCACTATCAGATTGCCTATCTTGCTTTTTAATAAATTCAATTCTTCAAGTATGTCTAAGGATATTGCTTGGGAGCTTACAGAAAGGGAGATAGCTATTATCAGCGATGTTGTGTTATTGAAATGAAACACAAACCTTGAGAAAAAAAACCCTGCTGCCAAAGGCACCAATGTGTTGAATATGGAAATAAAAGATGCTTTTTTGTAATTTTTCCTGAATTTCTTAAGGTCTATCTCCAAGCCCACAAAGAAAAACAAAAGGATTATTCCAATGTTTGAAATAAAATAAAACACAGACAGAGCGTCTTGGGTAAAAAAATAATTTTTTAAGACGGGAAATCCCAGTATTATCCCGGCTAAAATCTGACCAACAACCCTCGGAAGATTAAAACGGCGGAAAATCTCAGAAAGGGCATACGCCAGAGCAAGGGATACAAGCACTACTAGAAGAATATCTGGCATAAAAAACGAACTGCTCATTTCAAAATTCCAGTTCGGCTTTTAATATATATATCTTTCTCTTCGGGAAAGCACCTTACTTGAGGTAGCTTTTAACATCATCATCGCTCAGCTGCCTGAAATCGTCATAAAAATGGCCAATGGCAAGGAATGTGTCCGTGGAATGCAGGCAGACAAACATGTCAACATCTTTTGTTATGCCTTGAATAAACCTTGATGGAGCGACAGGCACAGCCAAAATTATTTTTTTCGGATTTTTAGATTTAATGTAGCCTATAGCTGCTTTTGTCGTGAATCCTGTGGCTATTCCGTCATCAGCCAGTATTACGATTTTGCCTTTCAGATTCTCCAGCTCGTATTTTCCCTTGTAAGCCCTGTACCTTCTTTCTATCTCTTTGCCCATCTCTCTTGACTTCTGCTTGAGATATTCCTCAGAAACATGATAAATTTTTATTGCTTCTTCATTTAGCATAACTTTTTTGCCAGGACCGACAGAGCCGATTGCAAACTCTTCATCATCGGGCAAACCTATCTTCTTAGTGACGATGACATCCAGTTTCACATTCAGGGATTTAGCAATCTCATACCCGATTTCCACGCCGCCTCTTGGAATGGCGAGCACTACTGCATCTTTGTTGTTCTTGTACTCTGTCAATTTCTCGGCAAGCTTCATTCCTGCCTCATGGCGGTTTTTGAAGTGCATTTTTGGATTATTTATTTTTGGAATATATATACTTATTTAAAACCAATAAATTTTTAATTGAATAATTATTTTTGTGCTGATAATGCCAACTGACAAGGAAATAAAAAAGGAGTTTAAGGCAAAGGCTTCCAAAGAGCCTGATAAGTATTACGCCACTTCTGTGCTGCAAGCTGAAGGGTTCAGCAGGAAAAATTGCATTAAATGCGGCACTTTCTTCTGGTCCGTAAGCAACAGCGATGTTTGCGGCAATCCAGCCTGCTCAGGCGGCTTTAGGTTTATCGGCAGAACTCCAGCCAAAAAAAAGCTTGATTACATAGGCGTCTGGGAAGAATTCTCAAGGCTTTTCAAGAAATGGGGCTATACTTCCATAAAGCGCTATCCAGTTGTTGCAAGGTGGCGTGATGACACTGATTTCGTGCAGGCTTCTATTTATGATTTCCAGCCTTATGTTGTTTCTGGTGAGGTTGAGCCGCCAGCCAATCCTTTGGTAGTCCCTCAAATGTGCCTGAGATTTAATGATATCGATAATATTGGAATTACGGGCGCTCATTACTGCGCTTTTGTCATGATTGGCCAGCATGCCTTTATGAAGCCAAAGGACTGGAACCAGGCAAAGTATTTTACAGACATCCACAACTGGCTGAAGCAGGGGCTTGGCTTGGAAAATGAGGAAATCACTTTCCATGAGGATGCATGGGCCGGCGGCGGCAACTTCGGGCCCTGTATGGAATATTTTTCAAGAGGCTTGGAGCTCGGCAACCAGGTTTATATGATGTTCGAGCAGACTCCAGCTGGCTACAAGGAGTTGAATCTTAAAGTTCTTGACATGGGGATGGGCCATGAAAGGAATTCATGGTTCACTCAAGGAAAGTCAACAAGCTATGAAACAACATTCCCTACTGTTGTTAAAAAATTATATTCCATTACAGGTGTCAAAGTCGATGAAGAATTGATGGAGAAATTCTTGCCGTATTCATCCTATTTAAATGTTGATGAAGTTGAAAATATTGACAAGGTATGGAAAGAGGTTGCAAAGAAAATTAATTATAATGTCGATGAGTTAAGACAAAAAATACTTGAGCTTGCAGCCCTTTACTCTATTGCGGAGCATTCGCGGGCTTTATTAGTTGCATTGAGCGATGGGGCCTTGCCGAGCAATGTAGGAGGCGGCTATAATCTAAGGGCGATTTTGAGAAGGGCACATTCCTTTATTGATCAGTACAAGTGGAATATAAGTTTGCCTGATGTTTGCAAATGGCATGCTGAGTACTTAAAGCCATTATTTCCTGAACTGAATGAAAATCTCGATGAAGTTACAAAAATTCTGGAGGTTGAGAAAAACAAGTACGAGGCAACAAAGCAAAAAACGCATTCAATGATTTCAAAACTGGTGAAAGAGGAAATTGATGACAAGAGATTGTTGCTTTTGTATGACAGCTACGGCATCACGCCTGAGATTGTAAGGGAGGAGTCATTGAAACTTGGAAGGAAAATCGACGTGCCTGAAAATTTCTACGCAAGGGTGGCTGAGCTGCACGAAACACAGGAGCAGGAGCACGCAACAAAAAAGGAGGAAAAATTAAACCTTGAAGGTGTTCCAGATACAAAAGCACTATATTATTTTGATTACGCGAAAACAAAGTTCAAGGCAAAAGTAATTGAAATTATAGAATACAAGGTAATCCTAAATGAAACTTGCTTCTATCCGACAAGCGGCGGGCAGCTTCACGACCTCGGCACTATCAATGGGCAAAATGTTATTGACATTTTCAAGCAAGGCGGAGTGATAGTTCATGTTTTGAGTCAAAAGCCAGATTTTAAGAATGGCGATGAAGTTGAATGCGAGATTGATGAACAAAGAAGATTCCAGTTGGCAAAGCATCATACAGCTACCCACATTATTAATGCAGCTGCCCGTAAAGTACTTGGTAATCACATTAATCAAGCTGGAGCAAAAAAGGACATTGACAAGGCAACCATTGACCTGACACATTACCAAAGCATCACAGATGAAGAGATTCAGCAGATTGAAAAAGAGGCCAATAAAATTGTGAAAGAATCTATAAAGGTGCAGAGTAGCTTTGTTCCAAGAACAGAGGCAGAGCAGACGTACGGGATGAGCATCTACCAGGGAGGGGCTGTTCCGGGCAAATTATTGAGGATTGTTAATATCCCAAATATTGATGTTGAAGCCTGCGGCGGCACTCATTTAAAAAATACCTTTGAAGCAGGAGAAATCAAGATTTTGAAAGCAACTAAAATAAGCGACGGCATTGTAAGGCTTTACTTCACTGCAGGAGAGGCTGCGCAAAAGGAAAAGCATCAGGAAACACGTATTTTGGGGGAGGCTGCAAAATTATTGAATGTTAAAATTGAGCAATTACCTTCAAGGGTTGAGGAATTGTTTAGCAAGTGGAAGATGGCAAAAAAATCAATTGAAAAGAAAAAACAAATTGATGTGAAGCAATTGGAATTGACAAAAAAAGAAGAATTTAAGGGAAATGTCCTTGGCAAGGTTTCTGAAATCCTCAAGACCCAGCCCGAGCATGTTGTGAAGACTATCAAGAGATTTTTGAATGAATTGGAGGAAATGAAGGGGAAGGTAA
>CAZJBR010000039.1:0-5778 GCA_964544435.1 uncultured Methanosarcinales archaeon | reverse complement strand
GTCAGTAAACAATTGTTATCATACTCAAATAAAATTTAGGCTATTAATAAAGCAATAATGCCTGTTACGCCTATCCAAAAACGGATACTCTCAAATAAACGTAATATTTAAATAATACATTAATGTTTCTATCTTAGTTAAAAATGGGGACAATTTTCCCTGCGTTGATTTATATCAAAAAAATGTTTGAAACAAAAAAATACAGCTATATTCTACTAGTTTCGACAATTCTTTTATTAGTTTTCCCGGTTTGGTCTTTTGTTCAATGCATTTCGTCAACAGGGTTTGGATACTGTTATAATTTTGCTTTTCTGGTTGAAATGGGCCCCTTTGCCTTTTACCTAATTTTAGTTCCAATTGTTTTTCTCGGAAGTATTATTGGAATGTACAAGAACATAATGAATAAAAACAGAGTTTTATTTCTTATAAACTTAATTGTGTCATTGTTACTGATTTTTATAGTTTTAATATTTTTTTGGGAGATTTCTAATATGGTGCTCTGATTTACTGCTTTTATTGGATTTATATCAAAAAATGTAAGTTTTAAAGACAATATATAAACTGGGATGCGCCTAAGCATACTTTTATTTCTTTCTATTGATTCTATCCAGAAGCACATCTATTCGACCCGAACTCAAGCTGCTCTGCCATCTGCCTTGGCAGATTCACCAGATTAAGGTTTAAGCTTTTTATCTGCACGTAGTTTGGCGGTGCAGCTGGAAGATTTTGTAGTATATAATTAACAAATTCCTGCTCAGAATTTAGATTTAGTGATTTATTGTTGTTTAACACCTTGCCAAGTTTTTCAAAAATTGGCGCACTAACATAACTGGCAAGATGTGCAGGCAAAATAATTAAATTTTCATCTAATGTTTTTATTTTTCCCAGTGAGGAATGCAGCAGCTTTGCCCCTTTTTCTATTTCCTCCCTATTTCTGCCCAAATCAGGTCTGCCTACCCCTTCCAAAAACAATGTGTCGCCTGTTAAAAGAGCAGTGTCATTTACAAGCAGGCAAACGCTTCCATTAGTATGCCCCGGCGTTTTTATTATTTTGATTTTATTTTGACCTATATTGATTTCGTCAAGCTTATCTAAGTCAGCAAAATTGTGCTTTGCACTAAATTCCCTGCCGGAAACATAATAATCTGTTCTTGCCATTTCGCTCAGCATTTTCGCTCCGGATAAATGGTCTGCATGCACATGTGTTTCCACAATCCCATTGATTTTAAAACCGATTTGCTTTGCTAAATCCACATATTCCTCGACATATTGTGAGGGATCAACAATAAAGCATTCTTTTGTTGAGTTTGAGCCGATTAAATAGGACAGGCAGCCTTTGCCTATTCTTATGAATTGCTTAACCGTCAAATCACCTTCATTAATCACATCAACTTCCTTGTGCAGTGCATTCCACCCCATCATGCCTTTCTCAAGAATAAGCGTATTGTAGCCTAAAGAGTCAAGAAGCATAGAGGCATTTTGCGACGTGACACCGGCATTGCAGACTGTCACAATTTTTTTGTCTTTTGGCAGCTTGCCTAATTTTTTCTTCACATCTTCAAAATTTCCCTGCCAAATATCATTATAAACGTCCACATTCAGGCTGTTTTTTATATGCCAATCATTGAAATTATCAGGAGTTCTTATGTCTAATATGAGGATTGAATCATCATTATTTTTTGCAAGCTCCATTGCGGTTATGAATTGCATTTTACTTAACCTGTCCTTTCATCCATTCAACTTCTTCTTCATTCAAATCCAAATAGTTGATTATGGTATTTCTTATGGATTTATTCCTGAAAATAACTGGAATATAAGGCATTGTGCTTTTAAGTATTTCTTTTTTCGAGGAATGGGTTCTTGCTGCAATCTTCTCGGCAATATCTTTCTTTTTTGCTGCCTTCTGGTTTGCCCACCAAAGCTTTAATATTCTCCCGGTTGGCTTGTATTCGACAAGATTTTTGTGTTTATCTTTTTTAGCAGATGCAATTCCCGCAGTTATCAGCGCATTTATATAAACTAAGAACCTGTAATGCTGCCGCCTTTTGATGCGCCTGTTGAAGACATCTGCCTTGCTCAGCATTTCATACGCTTTTGCGAGTTCCTCCGGATTTGTGTATGCCTTTGGCAGGTTTTCATCAATCCAGAGCAATTGCTCGTTCAAGTCTTCCTCAACATTGTCAAATGCGGCAATTGCAATTTTCAGATCAGTTGTCTTGAATATCTTGTTTAATGCAGTCATTATATTGTCAGTTCTGTTTCGTTCGGAAAGCTCTTCCAGGCTTTCTTCTGTCAGCTCTTTTTTCTCATGCGCCAGTGTCTGCAAATCGTTTATTGCTGCCCTTGCATCGCCTCCGGACCTTCTTGAAAGGGCCTTTAAAACATCATCTTGATATTTTATTTTTTCATGCTCGCAGATTTTTTTTAATATTCTAAAAACTGACAAATAATCCAGCTGCTTAAATTCTATCAAATTGGATTTGCTTCTCAAAGAGCTGAACTTGTTGTCAAACGGGTTTGTGGCTGTGAGGATCAACGGGTATGGTGAATCCTCAATAAGCTTCAGCAAAGCCTGTATGCCTCCCCTGTCTTCACGGCCGCTCAATCCGTCAACCTCATCAACAAGAATTATTTTTCCTATTGCAAAAAGGCTTTGCTGCTTTATTGCGTTGCCGACTTTCTGATTGATTTGCTCGGAATTGCGGAATTCGCTGGCATTGACTTCAATAACTTCCAGCCCAAGCTCGTTTGCTATCGCATAGGCAGAGCATGTTTTTCCAACTCCAGAAGGGCCATAAATCAGCGCAGAGTTCTTTTTTTGTTTTTTAAAAGTTATTACGAAGTTTTTTAATTGAGATATGCTGTCCTCTTGCCCAAACATTTCTTTAATTGTTTTTGGCACATGCTTATTAACGAAAGGCTGCATAGGCGACAGGTAACCTTTAGGTTTTATTAAGTTATTGAATTTTTAACTAACTTGCAGAAATCTGTTATCACTATGCAATTCTCACAATGAAAAGTTTTAAATACAAATAAAGGGTATGCGCAATTATGGGGGCAACTAATTCAAGATTTTTTTTTGTTTTGCTGTCATTAGGAGCGGCAATCGGCCTTGGCAATATTTGGCTCTATCCCTTTCTTTCTATTAAGATTACGGCCTTGTTTTTCATTCCTTATTTCATAGCTTTGGTCTTGTTGGGGATTCCTCTGCTGATGCTTGAATTTTCAATAGGAAATTATTTCAACAAAAACGTGGTGGATCTGTTTGCATCTATAAGAAAATGGTTCAGCGGCATAGGCTGGCTCATGGTTTTTAATGTCTTTATTGTCATGAGCTGGTATGCAGTTGTGCTTTCATGGCATATAATCTATTTTTTTGTCTCATTCGGGCTGCAATGGAAAAAGGGTGCTGAAGAATATTTCTTCAACAATGTGCTGCAGGCATCTGAAGGATTTGTCGGCTTCACGCAATTTTCACTGCCAGTATTCATCGCTCTTATACTGGCGTGGATTATTGTGTTTTTATGCATCAGGAGGGGATTTGAAAGCATTAAAAAGGCGTTTTTAGCGGCATTTCCGATATTCACTTTCTTAATTATTTTGTTTTTTGTGTATTCGTTGGCTCTGGACAATGCCTTGTTTGGAGTTTATTCTTTCTTAAAGCCAAATTTTCGTGAGCTGCTCAGTTTAGAAGTGTGGACTGCCTCGTTCTCCCTGGCAATAACTTCTCTAGGATTGTCTTTCGGGCTGATGCATGCTTTGGGAAGGAAGAGTGAAGGAAATTTTATAGTTGGAAATTCGCTGATTGTTGTAAGTTTCAAAGTTTTGGTCAGCATCGCATTCGGCTTTATTCTTTTTGGGATACTTGGATTCCTAAGCAAGGGGAATGGGACTGGCTTGGGCAGTCTTGATCTTTCCGGCCTGGGCTCTGAATTCACTATCTTGGCGCAGGCGCTGCCCTTGCTTTACAGGCCGACATTGCTAAGTCTTTTGTTTTTCATATTCTTATCGCTTTTCTTCTTGCTGGGAGCCGTATCCTTGGCTTATTCCATGTCGCATGTGCTCGTCCATAAATTCAAAACAAAGCACGTCAATGCAGCTATCATTGTTGCTGGCTTTGGATTTTTATTTGGGCTTTTGTTTATTATAAAGCCCGGTTTTTACATAATGGACATTGTAAGCCATTTTGTTTATTACAATATAGTTTTAGCTGTTTTGCTTGAAGTGCTTGCTGTCAGCTGGTATTTCGATATCAAGAAAATAGCTGAATACATTAACCAGAATTCAACATTAAAAATAGGAGGCTTATGGGCGTTTATTGTCAAATATTTTGCGCCTTTGCTTTTATCAGCGCTGCTGTTTTTGCAGATTAGGGCCGATTTTGCAGCCCCGTATAAAGGCTATCCAGTATGGGCTTTGCTTGTATTCGGCGCCGGCGCTGTTGCTGTTCCACAGGTTGTCGCATTCTTAATGCCGCAGAAACTGCTGGACAGGAAAAGATAACCAAAACCTTTTTATTCGGGTTTTCAATTCGGTAGAACATGGTTGACTGGTTTTCGATTATACTTATTGTCATTGGCCTTGCTCTGTTCGAGGTAATTATAAGCATAGACAACGCAATCATCAATGCCGAAGTCCTCGGCACAATGTCAAAAAAAGCGAGAAGATGGTTTCTGCTTTGGGGCATTCTGATTGCAGTTTTCTTGGTCAGGGGGCTGCTGCCATGGACAATTTTGTGGATAAGCAACCCATCGCTGGGATTTTTGGGATCTTTCACAGCCTCGTTCAGCTCCGACCCAAATGTCGCAAAGGTTATAGAGGAGTCCGCGCCTATACTATTAATCGGAGGAGGGACATTTCTCGTATTCCTTTTCTTTCACTGGCTATTTCTGGAGCCTAAGCATTACGGGCTCATCGGGGAAAAGTTTATTGAGAGGCAAGGTGTGTGGTTCTTTGCAGTTGTTTCTGTACTGCTTGTAGCAATTGTATGGTCCTCTATAAAAATAAATCCTTTGATGGCATTGGGTGCAGTTATAGGGTCAAGCGCCTTTTTTATCACACACGGGTTTAAGGAAAATGCGGAGCAGGCCGAAAAGAGAATGCTTGAAGGCAGCACTCACATGTCAGATATAAGCAAAATATTCTATCTTGAGGTCATTGACACAACATTCTCCATTGACGGGATTTTGGGGGCATTCGCGTTCACTTTTGTTTTGCCGATAATACTGGTGGGAAACGGCATAGGCGCCATTGTGGTAAGGCAGCTCACAGTAATGAACATTGAAAACGTCAAAAAATACAAGTACCTCAAGAATGGCGCAATGTATTCCATATTCGCCTTGGGCATAGTGATGGTGGGCCACAGCTTTGGAATGCACATACCGGAATGGCTTTCGCCGGTTGTGACTTTCATGATAATAGGATTTTTCTTCTGGAAGTCTTACAAGGAGCTTAAAAACAATAAAATTAAAAAGAAATTGGCCAAATCTCAATAAAGAGGTTATAGGAGGGCGGGAATTTATATATAAATTTCCACTTTTTATGGATGATAAATCATCAAACTTATCAATAATTTGACATAAAGTTTCCCTTTATTTGAAATTTGTTTGGGCAAAACGGCTATAAACTGGAAATTTAGGGCTTTTAGCCATTATAAGCTCCATATTCAAGTTGAAATATCCGCCCCCCTAAAGAGGTTAAATCAGATTAACACAAATTCAATACGACCACATATTACTAAAAACCCAATAACAATTAAAAAATTCAATAACGAAAAAT
>CAZJBR010000038.1:0-5829 GCA_964544435.1 uncultured Methanosarcinales archaeon | reverse complement strand
AAAAACATTTAGGAACTGCATTTCTCCTTGCACCACCTATGTTATTTTTTTGTTTGTAAAAGAACACTTGCATCTTCGCTGATGTTTAGGTGTTCGCTAGGTGACGGGATTTCCCAGACTTGTTTTTTTAGCATCTGGGATCTGGAGTGCAGTTCCTAATGCTTAACTAGGTTCTTGCTTGAATTTGAGGCTCCATCCATTCTTCCAGGAAATAATCAGGCTCTTTCAGCTTCTTTATTCTTGGATTGTAGATTTGTTTTATGCAATTGGTAAGTGTTTCCTGCTCTTTTGCATTCAAAGGCTCTCTGTATCTTGGCTTTGAAAAAGAGTAAATAAGATTAGGCAATGCTTGCTTTTTTTTCTCTTCATAAAAATCAGTAAGTGTTTTCACTTAACCCACCCCTTTACGACTATATAGCAGAATAAATATATATATTTTTAGTTTATAGTATATATAGATATATATAGAATTATCCCAACTCGCTAAACTCCATAACACTCTCTTCCTTTTTATTTAAGGTCTTCTTCACTATGTCCTCAAAATAAGGAATGCTTATTGGAGTTACAAACCTTGCAAAATTGCTTGTTATAAGGGCTTCTCCAATGTCAAGCGAGGCAATTGTCCTGTCATCATTGCTTAAGTCCTGTGAAGCGCTTTCAATTATGGCTTGCCTTTCAGGCTTCATCTCAATGCCGAGTATTATTTTTGTGTTCATGTTCGCAAGAATCTCTCTTGGAATTAGCGAAGGCAATTGTGTGATTGCTGTCAAGCCAACCTTGAATTTGCGCCCTTCCCTTGCTATTGTTGAAAATATGTTTGGCCCTGATTCAAGCACTTCCTTGCCCAGAACTCTTGGAGCTTCCTCTAAAATGATCGATATTACGGGTTTTGAATTAAGATTTCCGTTCATCTTATAGAACCTATACTTATTAAAGATCTCATTTGCTATCAGGCTCCCTATTAGCAATTCGACAGCTCCTGAAAAGTTTGAAGTGTCAATTACCACAATTCTGCCTTCTTCCAGATGCCTGCATATATCGCTTATTGTTGCAAATCCTGAATTTAACTGAAAAACGCCGTTGCAAAATAACTGCGCATTTGAGAATTCCAAGTCAAGCAGGTAAATCAATCTTCTCCTGACAACCGCCATTGTATCATCCTTGAAGAATTTTCCAGCGCTTAGCTCCCTTTCCAAGATTATTGCCTCAATCCACCTGTCGCCGAATTCTTTGTAGTAAAGATTAAGGCACTGCCTTTGTGCATCACTGAAATCAGCTACCCCATCAAAATGAAAAGGCTTTACAATGTCAAGGCTTATCTTCAAGGTATTTGTGCCTATGGGCGCATTCTTCGATGTGAAATACAAAATATTTTCCTTGTTTGGATGATCTTTCAGACCAGTCTTGTTTCTGCCGTAATACTCGTCATGAGGATCCAAAACCAAAATGCCGCAATAATCCCTGCCGACCGCATTCCACAGCAAATTTGAAACAAGAACGCTTTTGCCTCTTCCGGTTGTGCCTGCTATCAAGATGTGGTGCGAAAAAACCTTTTCGCCGTCGAGATGTATTGGGACATTAAGGAGCTTTGAGCCGCTTCTGAGATTGCCGACAAAGAGGGGATTTTTTGGCTGTGTGATAAAAGACAAGTCACTCTCTCTTATTTCCCTTAATTCAGCAAAAAAGGCAGGCAATGACTTGCTCACATTAGCATTTTTTCCTTTTATAGTAGCCAAGCTTTTCATCATGGCGAGCATGTAATTCCTAAGATTTGGGTCAAACAGCTCAAATTCGGTGTTTTCCTCAAGATTCATTCCTGAAATCAATTCTAAGTTCTGTTGGGATATCTGGCTCCCATAGACTAAATCATAAACCTGCAGCAGGATTTTTTCATCGCCGGAGTCTGTAACAAGCAGTTCTCCAATTTCGATTGACTGCCCGGATTTTTGCCTTGCAACTATTCTTCCAAATTCTCCAGAAATAACTTGGCCTTTAATCAAAATTTACTCACCCGCAAAAATCTATTTTTATGATGTTGTGGCTTCATAATATTCAAAAACAAAGATATATATTAATTTATTAATTTTAATTAATTGTTTTTGAACATACCACCCTAAAGTAAAAAATAGACTGAGTTATATAAAATTTGCTAAAAAAGGTGAGGTTATCGCTCTGTCTTGGGAAATAGCCCCTTTCTTTTCATCAGCCAATACACAAAGAGTACCGAGCCCAATGTGGAAATTACCATAACCCATAATTGAATGTGCCATTCAACATGCTCCGCAACGGGTGTGCCGAAAACAGTTGCAATAGTGTTTGGCACCAGAAATGCTGTGCCAATCAGCGCCATCCAGACCGCAAGAAGTGAGAACCTGTTATTGAGCTGGGTGAGCTGGTTGTTGTAAATGCTCTGCATCACTTCCAAGCCAGACGCCAAAACATTTGACATCTGCTCGCTTATAGATATCTGTCTTGTCAAGTCAGTGCTTAACATACCCACTTTTTGCAGGATAATTGGGTCGTCTGTTATCATTTCAGCATCTCCGTACCTCAGATAATGTATAACATCAAGAGATGCCCATAACGCCTCCATATAGGTTATGAGCGCATGCTTCATCCTGTATATATCTGCCCCCAATTGCTGCCTAAATCCTGTTGTTTCAATCAGGTACTTGCTTATCTCTTCTCCCTGCTCCTGTATCGAGCGTATGCCGTCAAAATTTCTTTCGTTGTTTTCATCTAAAATCCTAATCAATACCAATGAAATTTTGTCAATATCATCGAGATTTTTGGGTACTTTTTTGAAAAAAGTGACGGCATATCTTGCAAACTTGACAAGCCTCGTGACGTGCTCCCCGTGAATTGTTACGATAATATTGCTTTTCATCAAGATAATAAGCTTGTTTATCTCAACTTCAAGCTCCCTTACCCGCACAGCGGGCAGCAATAATCCCAATTCTGAAGTTAAGTCTTCATAGCCGGAAAACCTCTGCTTGGCAAGCTCGCTGATTATTGAAGGCGTAAATCCAAGAAGAGATGCAACTTTGCCGCCGTCCTCTTCCAAATTGTCAACCTGCACATTAATCCAGCTGAAGTCTGATTCTCTTATTGTCTGCAGAAATTCGTCAACTTTTCCTTCGATCTTGACAGTGCTGCCGTTCTTAAGCATTGCCACGCAGAAGGTTGGGCTTATGCTGTTATTAGAGTGTTTTAGCTGTATTTCTGTTTTTATGCTTGTTTCTTGCTCATTCTTCATTTGGTCTCTATTCTTACTATCTGCTCTATCTCGTCTTTTGAAACCGCGCACCCGTTCAGCTTTACTCCCCATAAGACACTTTCCAGCAGGTTCTTTCTTGCATTGGGTATTTTTGTTATGTAGCTATTCAAGATTCCGTGCTCGTAAGCTATCGCAACAAGCTCTATGGACCTTATTGCCTTTATGTTTCTTGTATTGTTTTTAAATTCTTTTAAATTAGTTTCGTTTATGCCTATGGAAGTATGCAGAGTCTTCTTCAATATATCGATTATCATTCTGGGGTTTTCTATCAGGGACCGCGTTGTTTTTTCGTCAATTGCGATAGCGTCGGCATTCAAGTTTATTGCAGCTGCTATAACAGACATCTCTGCAAAATGCACAATTTTCATGTAATTGTTGTATGCCCTGAAAATTTGATTTGCTGCATTGATCAATCTCGGTGTGGCATCTCTTATGAATCCGTTGTCTATAACATCCAAAATGCCATCTTCAATTAATCTTTCAACTTGTATGGCTTCAAACTTGAATTTTTTAGTTTCAAGCGGCCTGTCAACCAACTCCTTCCTTACCGGCTCTGTAATGTAAAATTTGCCGTTAAACTCCCTTTTCAACGGCTTAAGAATCCATAACAAATTGTTTGTTGCCAGGCTTATGACAGGCCCAGCGTCAAAAACTAATGATTTCATGAGAACAAGCTCCTGGCAATTTTCAGCCTGTTTGTTACATTCACCTGCTCGCTGAACTGGTCAATCAGCGTTGTTTTGCCGACATAATGCATCAGCTCCCACTGCGAAATCCCTAAAACTTCCGCAGATCTTGCTATAGAAATGCCGTGCTCGCAGAGCTTGCAGCCTTTTTTTATCTGTGCCTGGTTTATGACCTCGTGGATATAAAGCTTCAATCTTGAATCCGTCATTCTTATGAAATCAAATATTTTTTTTATTGATTTCCTGAACATATCAACTTCATTATTTTTTAAGTTTGAAATGCATGAATCAAGCATGCCTGAAAGCCTGCCGTAATCAAAATCGCCCTGCTTTCTTTCTATTATTTTTGACAGGGAATAAATTAGGATTGCAACAGAAATGCTGTCTTCATCCTGAAAAACGCTTGCATTGTGGATTACGTGATTGCTCAGCTCCTTTATCTGCGCGATATCTCCTTCTTCCTTGACTTTCAGAATTTCAGCCAAATCTGTTAACACGCTGATTATGTCATTTTTTAGTATGTCCTGCATTGGAGAAAAATTTATTTAGAGGTTATATAAAAGTTTTGGTTTTTTGTTTTATTTTTTGAACTTATATCAATTATTTTTTATTTTCAATCCGCCTTCGGCATAATCTTGTGCTCGGCAAAATTTCTTGTCCATTGAAATTTTGCCTCGCCTATTTATTCATTAATAAAATCAAAATAAACATCAAAAGCGGTTTACTTTTATAACGATTACTTACAAAAGTCGCTCTCGGGGTTTTTAATTTTTATTCATATTGTTGAAATAATTTAATTTATTCAGAAAAAGGAAAATAATTCCATACATCATGCATTTTGTAGTAGATAATTGATTCATAGTCTTTTAAATAATCGGCAAATTTATTTCTTAATTCTTCCATTAACTTATAAAATTCATCTACATCTTTTACGATTGGTCTAAATTCTAGCTCACAATAGCCTATTGTTTTTGTTATTGAAACACAAGTTTTGTTGTATTTAAGGAATTGTATAATTT
The DNA here is from genome assembly GCA_964544435.1 of uncultured Methanosarcinales archaeon. Taxonomy (GTDB): domain Archaea; phylum Nanobdellota; class Nanobdellia; order Woesearchaeales; family GW2011-AR4. Next base: position 847 of record CAZJBR010000038.1, on the reverse strand, counting down.
TTCTTTCTGTTTCTTCTGTCAAGTTTTCAAGGTGAAGAAAAACCCTGTAATGCAGGAATCCCAATAATTGATAATTAATAAAAACCCTGTAACCTAGAATTATTTTATTTTTTTCCAAGTTTTTAATTCTCTCCTTGACCGCATTAGGAGTTAAGTTTACTATTTGCGCAAGATCTACTAGAGGAATTCTCGCATTTTTCGCCAGTTGCTCCAGAATTTTTTTGTCTATTTCATCAAGCTTAATACTTTCGATATCGCCTGTCATTGTTATCTGTTCATCGGACTTTATATCCAAAACAGGCTTTGGCTTGAAATAATAGAAATCTGTCTCTATTACAACTTGCTTGTTTTTTACATATTTTTCATAATCCTTCATAATGTTTTGATAGTATCTCTTGAAATGCATTATGCTCGGCGCCCATAAGTCAATTGTGTAGTCCCATTTGCCGTTTACAGAAATATTAACTCCAACAGATTCTTGAGAGCGCATGTGCCTAATGAACTTCTTTTCTATCTCTGGCGTCATTTTATGGAATTTGAAATAAACCATATAAATTTCCAAGCCTATTTTAGAAGCGTTAATATCAGCATAGAATCCCATTATTATTCCTATTTTAACGAGATTTTCTATCCTGTATTTAGCAACTTGCTTGGAAATTCCAACCTTTTTAGCTAATTGGGTTAAAGGCATTCTAGAACTAAAATCCAGATTGTAGATTATTTTTTTGTCGGTTACGTCCAATTCTTCTGCCATAATATGACAAAATATAGTTTTTATATATAAATATTGCTTTTTGTTAAAAAAATTAATAGAAAGATTTAACTATTAGTTATTATATTACTACTT
>CAZJBR010000037.1:5658-5962 GCA_964544435.1 uncultured Methanosarcinales archaeon | reverse complement strand
AAAACCGAAAGGTATATAAATAAGTAATATACGAAAAGGTATACCAGTATATCACTTTGAATAAAGAGTATACGGGTATTCAAAAAGGAGGCAGACGCAGGATTTTCCATGCAATATCTTGGAAGGCAAAGAAACAATCGAAGCACTCACTAAAAATGAGTTCATGTTCAACTTTCCGCCTTTGAAGACCTTGCCTCTTTTTTGAGACTTTTGGTGAAAAATGGAAGCCGAGCTTGAAACTTTCAGGGACAATGTGGATTCTTGGATAAAGCAGATTAGAAGGGAGTTTACAGAATTCTCGGAA
>CAZJBR010000037.1:0-5648 GCA_964544435.1 uncultured Methanosarcinales archaeon | reverse complement strand
CGCGGACAATATCCAGCATAATTATGAATTGATTTACGAGCTTAAAGACCAGATAGAGGAATTAAAGCAGGAAATCAATGCTTTAAAATTAATCCAGATAATAAGCCTTAAGCAGAAGATGCAGCAGAAAGCGGAAGATTCCCAGCAGGCTTAAACAATTTCTAAAAATTTTTTATTCTCTATGTACCTTATTCCATCTCGCTTGAAACCTTCTTAAGCACGCTGTCTACGGCAACAAAAAGGTTCCTGTCCACAGTTTCAGAAGCATAAACCTTTCCGTCATCTATTACTTTAGCGTGGACTTCATATTTCTCGCTCTTTTCCCTCTCGTGTATTGGTTTTAATGTAATACGGATTGCCTGCAGGTTCTTGCAGTGCTCTGATATTTTTCTTGCATAGGTTCCGGCGAGTTTTTTGATTATAACCATGGAAGAGCTGTCCATATCCCTGAATCCGGATAGTTCTATATTGCCGCCAAGCTTATGGCTTTCGTCGTCCATGCCCTTTTGCCATATTATTGGATTATAAAAAGATTTTGATTTAAACTTTTATAATAATTATTTTCCATATAGCAAATAAGTTAAGAATATATAATACTATCACTTATCGCTGTTTATGGCTTTAGTTGAATCATTTTCAGGCATAAGGGGCATTTATGGCAAGGATCTGACAGAAAGCGCAGCAGCTGGCTATGCTCACTCCTATTGCACTTTTTTGAAGAAGAAGACCAAGAAAAACAATGTAACTGTTGTGCTGGGCACAGATACGCGGCCTTCCGGCACAAAATTAAGCGATACCATGATGGGTATTCTGGACTGTAATTTTATTGATATTGGCATTGCTCCGACTCCTGTTGTTGAGTTTGCCGTGAGGCACTTTAATGCTGACGGCGGCATAATAATAACAGCTTCCCACAACGAGCCCTACTGGAACGGGTTTAAATTCTTAGGCAGCGATGGGGCTGTATTGAGTGAAAATGAGATGAATTCGGTAATCTACAATTCCAAATCATTTAAAGAGTTTCACAGGGTACAGGAAAGAAAGATACAGGAAAAAAACACAGAAGCTGTGAAGGAATACACAAAATTTATTCTTAACATTATTGGAAAAGAAAACATTGAAAGAATAAAAGATTCCAACCAGAAGATTGTTGTTGATCCGAATGGCGGCACCGGCGCGATTTCAAAAAAAATCCTTGAGCAGATAGGCGTTGAGGTGATAGGGATCAATATGCCTTATGGCATTTTCAACAGAGCAGTTGAGCCGAATGAAGACTCATTAGTTTATCTGAAAAATGTAATAGACGAGAACAAAGCGGATTTTGCAGCCGGATTTGACTGCGATGCTGACAGGGTTGAGATAATGCTCAGCAGCGGCCAGCTTGTATCAGGGCACTATATACTTGCTTTGGCTGTTGATGAAGTGCTTTCGGCCCAAAAGAGCCCAGGAAACAAGTTTATAGTCGTGAATGACGTAACCTCAAATTTGGTCAGGGACGTTGCGCAGAAATACGGGGCAAAGCTTAAGGAGGTTGAAGTAGGAGAAACAAACGTTGTCAGAGAGATGGACAGGCTAAAAGCTGCAATAGGCGGCGAAGGCTCCAGCGGCGGCGTCATCATTCCGCCGTCAAAATGCAGGGACGGGATACTGACTTTGCTGATTGTGCTTTCAATAATTGCAAAAAGGGAAAAAAAACTTGCGGACATTATAGAAGAGTTTCAGAAATATTTCACTATTAAGAAGAAATTAGAGTTCGATGTGGAAAAGCACAATTCAATAAAAAAGTCCATAAAAGAGCATTACTCAAAAAGGGGCTTTGAAACAAGAGAAACCGGTGGAATAAAAGGCGGCCTGAAAATAATAACAGGAAAGAATTCATTTGTTTGGTTCAGGGCTTCAAGGACCGAGGGGAATGTGTTCAGGATAGTAAGCGATTCAAACAGCAAAAAGGAGGCTGAAAAACTGATGGAAGATGCCGTTGGGGTTTTTAAGAAAGCAAATGGATAAGAAGCTAATTGAGAGATTGGAATCGGAATTGTTATTGAGGTTGGTTGATTATGTCCTGCCAGTCATAAATAAAAAAATCAAAACCCAGGCAATAAACAAAGACAAAACAAAAAATCTCGAAAACCTAGTCAATTCTAAGCCAAAGATTGCTTTTGAAGATATAAAGGAATTGGAGTCTCTATTATTAAAAAACTTGAATAAAAATGTTAAAGTAAATAAAGACAGAGCAATAAATTCTGGCAATGTTTTCTATTTATTGAATCTAACAAGAAGGAAAAGCAATAACGAAAAATCCAATAATTATTCGATCTCAATAAATTACGAAGAAAATCAAAATGAAAATAAATCAAAAATTTCTGTAAAACAAGGTGAAAATGAACTTTATTCTGCTGAAATTAAAACAATAAAAGACATAAAAGATAAGGTTCTTCCGTACAGCGTCAATATTTCTTATGAAGATAATTACGCTGAAGAGAGGCTGACCATAACGCATAAGCAGCAATTAAAGAATTACCTTCAAAAGCATATCCAGGAAAAAGAGGACATGAGCAGCAGAGTTCCATTAAAATGGCTCAATATCCTGCCTGAAACAATGATGGGCGGAGTTCTTGGCTTCACTTACATAGGAGATCATTCTATGGGAAGGCGGGCTGACCTGACTGGAAGCACAGCGCGGATGGTTGACATTCATGAAAGCATCCACACTCCAGACGAATACGAGACCCGTTGTCTCACACAATGGATAATGTCGAAGGAAAGGTCGAAGTATATTAAATAATTTATTGTTTAATGTGTGAAACAAAAGTGATGAAGCCAACGAGAAAGAAGACGCTGATTAAATATAATCTTTGCGATAATGAAAGTGAGAAATATGTTTATGGCGTTAATAAATTAGTAAGGTAACAATTTGAAAGTAACCTTTTGGCAGAAATTTACAAAAGAAACAAAATCTAGGGATGAAGTTCTTGATTATTTTAAGGAAGGTGGGAAAATATCAAGGATGATGACCTAAAGTTTATAACTCCATTAATGACTTCACATATTAATAGATTTGGAAGATTTGAGTTTGATTTGGAGAAAAGAAAAAATAAGAATGTCCTATATTAAACTAATAATTTAATAATTAAACATTATATATAAATAGTAAGTTATTAATTAACTTGCTATGGGCAAAAGAAATAACGTCGCTATATTACTTTTACTTTCATTGATAACAATAAGCGCTTGCACGTTTTCATCGGGGCATCAAGTTGCTGCACCATCAGACCAAATTCAAGCACAAGCAGATACTGGAATACAAAAAGGGCAAATACCCCCTGATTTCACAATCAAAACAATTGACGGCAATCAGTACACTCTAAGCGACTTTAGAAAAGAAAACAAGCCCATTTTGCTTTATTTCTGGGCTTCATGGTGCCCATACTGCTCAAAGGACTTTGATGTCGTAAAAAATATTTATCCGAAATATGCCGACAAAGTCACTTTTATGGCTATAGACTTAGACCCAAATGAAGATCAAGAAACAATTATAAACTATAAGAACAGAAAGGGATTAAAAGGCATTGATTTTGCAGAAGCAAACATCCCTGTACTTTCTAATTATGCAATAAAGTATACTACAACAAAATATGCAATTGGAAGAGATGGCGTAATACTTTATAAGGGTTCTGGCGTGTTTAACGAGCAGCAATGGGAGACTTTGTTAAGCGGGTTGGTTAATAGTTGATTTAAAAATCTGGAACAAAACTATACTCGAAGACAAAAGTTATTAGCCAATTGTTGTCTTCTCGTAATAAGCAAATGACATAATTATGTCTAAAAAGTTGTGTCATTTGCTATATAATCGCAAATTTAGTCTTATTTTAGCTTACGTATCCATTAAGCAGCATTCTTCCAAGAACTGAAAGCTTTATCTCCAATCTGCCCCTTATTTCATTTGTCTCAACAAGCCCCATTTCCTTCAAGCCTTCTGATTTCAAATTTCCGTTTATATGGTAGGAAATCAAAGGCAGGCTCATCTTGGTTTTCTTGCTTAAATCTTCAAGGGAAATGCAGCAATCCGGCTTACTCAACATTTTGAGAATTTCCATTTTCCTATTTGTTAGTATTTTGTAATATGAAAATTTTAAAACAGGCAGAAGCATTGCAGTCCCTTTTTCAATAGAAAACGCTTTAATGCCATTGACGAAAGCTGCGCTTGTTGCTGCGCATGTTGTAGTTCTGTCTCCAGTTGCAGTGTTGATTATAACATTATTTCCCTTCTCAGCAATTGATATTTCTCCAATCTTTCTGAACATATCTTCCCAGACATCCCCTTTTAACGATAGGGTTTTTGATGGGATTCCAAATCTTTCCAAGTCCTTGGCGGCTTTTTCCGCAGCTTTAAGGTAATCGGTTGGCGCAAGCAAGTATATTCTTTCAGTAGGAAATTCTTTCAAGCCAACATAAAGCGCATTCATGTTATCCCCGACAGGAGCAATGATTATGTTTTTTGTCATAAAATATTCACCTCAAATATTACAATGCTTATTGTTATTTAAAGCTTTGTGTTTAATTATTAAAACTAATATTTAATGATATAACATCACAATTAAATCTATCCTCATGTTTGTTTTTCAAAAATTTTGTGGAGGTGTCAATAATGAACTTAAAAATATTAGCCGGAGTATTGCTGGTGGTTGGTCTACTAGTTGGTTTCGTAGGTGGAAAAGTTTCAACTACGGGTCAGGTAAATGAGCTGATAGGGAGAGTAACTGACCTTTCTGCGCAGGTAAAATCAGCAGAGAGCCTGAAAAACCAGTTGGCAGAGACAAAGGCGCAGCTGGAAAAGCTGAATGTGAATGAATTGTATGGCTTAGTGAAAATTGGCGGGAAAGCAAAGGCGTACAAAATTGGCGACTTAAACAAGATGCCGCCTTTGATAGCAAACGATAATATTGGAAATACGCCAGTAGTTGTGTCATGGTGCCCATTGTGCGGAACATTGACAGCTTATGACAGGAGAGTTGATAGTCAAACTTTGACATTCAAAGTTGAAGGTGCAAGAAAAATACCAGGAACGGAAATTGAGAACCTGCATTTTAGGGATGAGCAGACAAATAGCGTTTGGGCTCAAGGGCCCGGTGTAGCTGTTGAAGGTTCTGAAAAGGGAACAGAGCTTAAGTCATATCCTGTGCAGCTATTCAACAAAGATGTAATAACCAAGATGGGAGCTGAAGTCTGGAAGCCATAAACTTCCATTTATTTTTTTTCTTTTAAAGAGGCTTAAGAACGAAAAATGGCAGAAACAACATTAGTTATAGCATTCATTGCGGGGTTAGTGTCATTCCTGTCACCATGCGTGCTGCCATTGATACCCGGGTTTTTATCATATATGTCTGGAGTCAGCACATCAGAAGCTCACAATTCATCTAAAGCAAGGCTGATTGTATTCCTTAATACAATATTTTTTGTCCTGGGGTTTACTATTGTATTTTCCATACTTGGTATTTTGATAAACGGCATTTTTGCAGATGCAGCCTTCGGCATTAGAACATGGCTTGGCAGAATCGGAGGAATAATTATAATTATATTTGGATTAGTATTGATGAAAGTTTTAAAGCTGCCGTTTTTGGAAAAAGAGCATAAATTCAAGGTCAAAA
>CAZJBR010000036.1:0-5984 GCA_964544435.1 uncultured Methanosarcinales archaeon | reverse complement strand
TCATTTTCAAAACCACGAAATGCATTTTTTAATTATTCCAACAATCACATCTTCTCCGAACAAAACAGTCCCATTACTCAGTAATTGAGTTAACTGCGCGTCTTTTTTCCTTAGTAAACCAATCACTTCATCCTCTGTTTTTGAAATGACTTCAATATTCGGGATTGAAACATCAAGAAGTGAAATATTATCCATGATCACCAACAAGCTTTTTTTATCAAGAATAGCGGCTTTTGCGCTCTTTAATTGCTCAAAATTAAATTCAATTTTTTCTTGGGAATACAATAAAACAATTGCAGCTAAATGCTCGGCTATCCTGTTTTCAAGATTGATTGAATAAAACAACCCAGTTCCAAGCTTCTGCCCAACAACAATTTCCTGTTTTTCTAATTTTTTTAAGATGTTAAAAACACCAGCAGGACTAAAATTCAGCCGCTGGGCAATATTCCTTATCGTAAGCTTCTCAGTGAAATTTCTAACCAGAAATTTTAATACACTAAATTCGTTGTCCGATAGCGATAACATTGTTTATTTTTAATTAATATTCATTTATAATTTTCTAATTAATACTTATTATTATAAAACTTTAATCTATTTTTTAAAATTAAATACTTATTTTTTATAGTTAAACTATTATTCTTTATATTTTTTAGTTAATAATTTACAATTATATACACTTTTAAAAAGGACTAATATTCATTATTTTTAAATCTTACGATTTTTGATGTGCAAAATCAAAACATTTATATATTCCAATTAACTAATTAATTAATGAAATGATAAAAAGAATATCAAAAGGATACCAGCTTACAATACCTGCTGATATAAGGAGGCAGTTTGACTTAAAAATAGGCTCGCCTATGGATATTGAAATCAAAAAAGAGGAGATAATCCTGAAACCATTTGATGCCAAAAAAGAAATGGAGAAACTTTTCAAGGAAGCTGATAAATTTCCAAGGCATAGCTTAAGCCCCGAGGATTTGGAAAAAATGGAAGAGGGAGTTTATGAGTAGCTTTGTTGATTCTAACGTCATAATCTATGCGTTTACAAACAATGATAGAAAAGAAGCATGCAGAAGTTTTCTGAATCAGGAGAATCTTATAACTAACACGCTTGTTCTGCTGGAAAGCTATGCAAAAATTTCAACAATAAATTCTGAGGAATATGCGGCTGATGCCATCAAGGGAATATTAAGATTGGGAAATATGACTGTTGCTGACTTCACAAACAACCTTCTGTTTGAGTCGTTAAAAAGAAGGCAAAAATATGCATTAAAGATAGGCGATTTGGTGCATTTCACTACAGCTTTGCTGAATGATTGCAGCCAAATTATAAGCTATGACGGGCATTTTGACGGACTTGAAATAGCAAGGTCGGAGCCATAGCTATTTCCTTGGATAGAAAACCGTGCCCACATCTTCATTGTTCAGCGCTTTAAGTAATATATTATTTTTTTTGCCGTTTGCTATTACCACAGTTGTGCCTGCTTTCGTAGCTGTCTTGGCAGCCTTAATCTTTGTCTGTATACCTCCCAATCCAAGCCGGCTAGCCCGTCCATTAATTGATTCAATGTCTTTGTCAATGTTAAAAACCTCTTTTATTAAGACTGCGTTCTTACGGTCAGGGTCCTTATTAAACAATCCGTCAACATCCGTCAATATCATAAGCAAGTCCGCCTTCATCTTGCTCGCAATAAGCGCTGAGAGGTTGTCATTGTCACCAAAAGATGGGCCAATCTCATCAATAGATATTGGATCATTTTCATTGATAATAGGCACAACTCCGAGCTTAAGTAAAGTATTCAGGCTATTGCGTAAGTTGAAAAAAGTCCTTGCGTTTGAAAAAGCATCATAAGTCAATAATATCTGAGCAACTTTAATACCATGCCAGCTAAAAAATGTATGGTATTTTGACATCAAGATGCTCTGCCCGACAGCAGCGCATACCTGCTGCATTGTTATATCCTTTGGCCTCAAATTAACCTTTAATTCCTTCATGCCTGCCCCTATTGCGCCGCTTGTGATTATCAATACCTCTTTTCCCTCGTTCTTTATTTCCGCTATCTGCGCAACCAGCCTTTTCATTAAAGCAAGGCTCAGCATGCCGTTTCTTTTTGTCACCACATTCGTGCCTATTTTTACAACAATCCTTTGAGTCCTTATATTTCTCATGTGATCTTTTGTTATTTTTCTTTATCCGATTCAATATTATTATTGATTTTATTAAAAATTGATTTATTGGATTTTCGTTAATGGATATTAGTCATTGAATGTAAATTTAATGTTATTTCCAATGTTTTCATTTCTTACTTAACACATTAAATGTCTTTGCCATTAAATTGAAATAATCTTAAATAATACCTAAAATACTTTCTTGATTATTTTATGCTTGAACTTTTTTGCATTTCTTCCAATATAATCCCTAACAACATGCCCTTTGCCCATTAATTTATACTTATAAATCACAAGCCCTTCAAGTCCAACAGGGCCTCTTGCGTGGATCTTCGCAGTGCTTATGCCAACCTCGGCGCCTTTTCCGTATCTAAATCCATCTGCAAACCTAGTTGAAGCGTTCCACATTACAGATGCCGAATCCACCAAGTCCATGAAAGCTTCTGCGTTTTTCTTGTTTTCTGTAACAATTGCATCAGTGTGCCTGGAGCCGTAATTGTTTATGTGATTTATTGCTTCGTTTAAATTGCCAACAACTTTGACCGATAATACAAGGTCGTTGTATTCTGTTCTCCAGTCTTTTTCAGCGGCTTTGCCAATATTTTTGACGATTTTTCTTGTATTTTCATCTCCCATTATCTCAACTTTTTCTTGCCTGAACTTTTTTATCATCAAAGGCAGGAATTTCCTAGCAATGTCTTTATGCACAAGCAAGGTCTCCATTGCATTGCAGACTGCAGGATACTGGCATTTTGCGTCAAAGCAGATGTCAAGGGCTTTTTTCATGTCAGCGTATTTGTCAACATACACATGGCAGATTCCTTCCGAATGGCCCAAAACAGGTATTTTTGTATGCTCCTGCACGTACTTGACAAACCTGCCGCTTCCCCTCGGGATCACTAAACTGATATAATCACTTAACTTCAGCATTTGGGATACTTCTTCCCTCGTCTCAATCAGCTGCAGTGCTCCTTTCGGAATGCCATTCCTCTCGGCAGCCTTTGATATGATGCTGACTAACGCTTTGTTTGAGTTTCTTGCCTCTGATCCTCCTTTCAAAATTACCGCGTTTCCTGACTTGAGGCAGAGTGCGCTTATTTGGGTTAGGGCGTCTGGCCTGGACTCAAAAATTGCGCCTATAACCCCAATTGGGCATCTAACCTGGTAAAGCACCAAACCTCTATCCAATTCAACTTTGGACAATACCTTGCCTATAGGATCATCAAGCTTTGCGACGCTCTTGATTTCATCTACCATCTCCTGTATCTTTTGATTATTCAGAATCAATCTTTTTATCAATACTTCACTTAACCCAGAATTCTTTGCCATTTCCACATCTTTATTATTGGCTTCAAGAATCTCACTTGCGCTGTTTCTTAATGATTTTGCGATTGCCACAAGCGCTTTATTCTTGACTTTTGTTGGAAGCACAGCTAGCTTGAGAGATGCTTCTTTGGCTGAATGTGCCTGTTGTATTATGCTCATTTTCCCAATTCCCTGCTCCTTTTTACGGCAGCGTCTATTGTTTTTCTTACGATATTATTAACTTTATATTTTCTAAGCACATTTAATCCGGCAACAGTTGTGCCTTTTTTGGATGCAACCATCTTTATCAGTTCTTCTGGCGATATATCCCCCTCAATCAACAATTTTTCTGTTCCCAATGCTGTTTGTGCAACAATTTTTAAAGCAATTTCCTTTGGCAAGCCGTTTTTGATTCCAGCTTCCTCAAAAGCCTTAATGAAATATGTAAAAAAAGCAGGGCCAGAGCCGCTCACTGCAGTTACCACATCAAGCAGCTCCTCCTTTAATTGAAAGGAAATCCCGGCAGAGCCCAATATTTTTGATACGTCATTAATATCATCTTTTGTTGCGAACTTTCCGGCCGAAAATCCCGCTGCCATTTCTCCTGCCATGCAATTTATGTTAGGCATAACCCTGATTATGCGTTTTCCTCTCAGTTTTGATTCAAAATACCTTAATTTGATTCCAGCTGCTATTGAGACTATTAATTGATTATTTACTATGCCTTTTAATTCATACAAAACACCGTCAATGTCCTGCGGCTTCACGCAGATAAAAACAATATTCGAATTTCTCACAGCTTCTTTGTTGTCAGAAGTAGTTTCTATCTTAAATTGTCCTTTTATATTGCTAAGGTTTTTGTTATTTTTGTCACTGGCAATTATCCTGTAATTATGTTTGTAAATGCAGCTAATTAAAGCTGTTGCCATCTTCCCTGCCCCGATAAACGCTATGCGCTTCATATCTAACAACGAAATATATCTGGTTTATAAAGTTTCGTGGTCTAAAGCCCATAACCTATTTAAACCAAACACGTATCCCAAAATCATGGCAGAGCACAATGTGTCAAGAACAATGTCTACCCAGCATCCCGATAATGTGAATAACCCTTTTTTTTCTGACAATTCGGAGATTGCTGGCGAAGACGAGATAAAGGAAGTCTTTTACACATATTCGCACATTCATTCAAGAGAGCAGTTATGGGACTGCGAAGGCAAGGAAGTTGATAATTTTGTTGTCAAGAAACTGCTGAATAAGTATGAGCCGTATTTCAGCAAACATGTGCTTGGGAAAGAGGTTTTTTTGACTTTAAGGGTGCCTAATCCGTCAATAGAGAAGAGCGAGGCCAAGATACTTCTTGAAACTTTGGAAAGCATACCAAGGAATTTTGATGCCGCAAAGCTGTTCTATAATGATGATGTGGCTCCTATATTTGAAATTGCATTGCCGATGACAACTGATTACAAAGAGCTTGTAAGAATAGCAGAATACTACAAGCATCATGTTGTCGGGAAGCAGCACCACAAGCTTGGCAATGATATCAGCATCGCAGAATGGATAGGGCAATTCCAGCCTGAAACTTTGAGGTTAATTCCTTTAATTGAAACTAAAGAAACCATATTAAATCCTGATATCATCGTTGAGGGCTACCTTAAAAATGAAAAGGTTGAAGATTATCAGAGGGTGTGGCTGGCAAGGAGCGATCCTGCACTCAATTATGGGAACCTTGCAACTGTGCTCATGCTTAAGGTGGCGTTTCAAAAATTATTGGATATACAGAAAAAGACCTCTATTGACATTCTGCCTATACTCGGGTGCGGCTCTGCGCCTTTCCGTGGAAACTTCAAGCCAACCAACATAAAAAACTGCATTAAGGGCTATCCGAGCGTTTATACTTTCACATTGCAGTCGGCTTTCAAGTATGATTATAACATCCATGATGTTACCAATGCAGTTAAGTTTTTGAATGGGTCAAAGCCTTCAAAGGCTCTAGCTGTTGATGAAAAAAGATGTGTTTCAATAATTGAAAAATTGACTCAGGAATACCAGAAGCAAGTGAAGCTTCTCATCAAACCCATTAACAACATGGTCCCTTATATCCCTTCGAGACGAAAAAGAAAGCTGCACATTGGGCTGTTCGGATATTCCAGAAGCGTAGGTGGTTTAAAGTTGCCAAGGGCAATCACATTTTGCGCCGCTTTGTATTCTTACGGGTTGCCTCCTGAAATCCTCGGTTTAAATGCCCTGAGCAGTAAAGATATAGATTACATAAAAGATATTTATGCAAATTTTGACAATGACTTAAAAGATTCATTGCAATACCTGAACATGGATAACCTTAAGATATTTCCTAATGAAATAATCAAAAAAATAGAATCTATCACTAAGCTGGTTGATTACCAAACTAATGAAAAACACAAAAAAATAACATCAATCATACTTGAGGACTTGAGAAGAAAGGACCACAGGCTGCTTTCAGAGAACATAGCAAGGGCAGGATTTATAAG
>CAZJBR010000035.1:4399-6062 GCA_964544435.1 uncultured Methanosarcinales archaeon | reverse complement strand
ATGAAGATGAGAAAAAAGCTTGAGCAGTGCATTGTAGTTGTTGATGAGGCCCATAACCTGCCTAACAGGCTGAGGGAGCTATTGACGCACAAAACATCAAGCATTGCGATAGATATTGCGAAGAAAGAGGCTATAAGATTCGGCTTTGAAACTGTAAATCTTGAATTTGTTGAAGCAGCTTTGTTCGAGCTGGCAAAAGAAATAGAGGAGGAAGACATTGTTTCAAGAAACAGCTTCATTGACATGATTGAAAAATACAAGACATATGATGATGTGGTCACAGAGCTCATTTTTGCAGGCGAAAACATAAGGGACAAGCAAAAAATAAGCTACATGCTCAATATAGGCAAATTTCTGGAAGCATGGTTGGGAGCAGATAACGGATTTGGAAGGATACTCTCAAAATCTATAGACAAGAAGCTAAAAATAAGCTTAGTGTACAGGTGCTTAGATCCTTCAATTGCAGCCAAGGAAGTCATTGACGATAGCTATTCCACTTTGCTTATGTCAGGCACCTTGACGCCAACATCAATGTATAGGGATTTATTGGGCTACGGCAGAGTTGTTGAGAATATGTACGATAGCCCATTCCCAAAGAAAAACAGGCTTAACTTGATAATTCCAAGAACGACAACAAAATTTGCAGAAAGAAATCACAGGCAGTTCGGCGAAATAGCAAAAGTCTGTTCTGACATTGTCAATAATGTGCATGGGAACTGCGCCATGTTCTTTCCCAGCTATGAGCTGATGCTGAATATCCATGAGCATTTCCGCGAAATGTGCAGCAAGCAAGTATTCATGGAAAAGCAAGCTTCAAAAAAAGAAGAAAAGGAAAGACTGCTTGCATCATTCATAAGGTATAATGGTTCAGTGTTGATGGGCACATCAACCGGCTCTTTTGGAGAGGGCATTGATATGCCTGGCATACTAAAAGCTGTGATAATAGTCGGTTTGCCATTAAACAAGCCAGATGTTGAGGCAAAGCTGCTTATTGAGTATTATGACGACAGATTCGGCAAAGGGTTAGAATACGGCTACGTGCTGCCTGCAATCACAAAATGCCTGCAGAATGCCGGCAGATGCATACGCTCGGAAACCGACAAAGGCGCAATCATATTCCTGGACGAAAGGTATGCCTGGCAGAGCTATTACCAATGCTTTCCGAAAGATTGGGATATGGAAGTTAGTTTGGATTATGAAGGGGCTTTGAAGGATTTTCTGAAATGAGAAAAAACCCAACGAAAATCGAGCTTTAAATCCTTAATATCGAGATACCCAAAGTTCTTAAATAATCCCTGGTTACATTATTTGCAACACCTTTTGCCCCAGGCGGTATGAGGTGCAATCTTTGCAACTCATCATTGACTATGCATGTTAATCTGTTTGCCTCACTCTGTCGAATGATGCGGTACCCATTCTGATCCTTGGTTCTAAGATAATCATCAATAACATCTTGTATTTTCTGAGGTACTAAATGATAAATTTGTCCCATTTTAAGTGAAGTATTCTTCTTAATTTTTAAAGCTTTTCCCATTAAAATAATCAATATACATTTATCTATACTAGTATCTAAAATCGAAATATTTATATACTTGTTATGCTTTTCTACTTAAATGGTTATTTTGTTCGACAGGTTTAATCTGCCTGAGGACATATATGAGGT
>CAZJBR010000035.1:2491-4389 GCA_964544435.1 uncultured Methanosarcinales archaeon | reverse complement strand
CAAAACAGAGATGTCTTTGTTCGCAACCAAGCTTCATGACGGTAATTTAATAACGGATTTGATAGAGGAACCTCCGTACAAGGGCAAAAAAGTCAAGGTAAGCTACAACAAAAGGCAGTTTTACGACAGGATATTGACCCCTATGAAAAGCATGGGTATAATTGATTATGATCTTTACAAAAAAACATACAGGATAAGCGACAAATTAAACAAGGACTTGCAGCACATTGGCTTGATGTGGATAAGAGAAATGCGCAAGCCTCCAAAATCATTGGTAAGATGAGTTCAATATAAAAATTTAAAAATCAAATAAATCAAAAAAAGAGGTCATCAAACAAAAAATTCAAGCTCTTCAATTTGGCCCCCTGAAAACGATTTCTTTTCAAACCACCCCCACGTATAAAAGAATATGGGGGCCAAACCCTATTAAAAAAAGAGGTGATAGTAGGGTATGACTCAAGAATATCTTATAAGCTGGGGAAAGCATGCATTTGAAAAGGGGTTATCTTTATCACACATAGAAGGTTACTTTCTAAAGAGGGGAATGAAGCAAACCGAAGCGCTGAAAGCACTCCATGAGATAACAGCCTTCGAGCATAAAATTCATAAGGAAGCCGAAAACCTAAGAAAAGACCTGATAAGCATACCTCTTTTGTTTTTGCTGATTTTGAGCGGAGTCATATTTCTATATCTTGCTGGAATATTAAGGGCGAGTTAAAATGAAAATGGAGCTGTCTCATAAGGACCTTGTCAAACTTGGACTGCATGAGTCTAAGCAAGGCCAGTCTTTGAATGATATAGAGGTTGATTTTTCAAAAAAAGGAATCAGCAGAAAAGATACACTCAAAGCCCTGAAGGAAGTGGAATACTACAATAAGAGAGACGAAGCGCTGAAAGCCAAAGAAACAGCAGCCTCTAAAAAACTTCAAGATACAACCGATGTTGACGCTAAATCAACTGCAGAAAAAGCGCAATCTGCAGAGAAGCAATCTTCATTGTGGATTTCTCTTCTTGTAATCTTTGTATTGGTTGGATTGGCAATATTCTACTATTTTTACAATAACAAATTTTAAATAAGCATTTTCTCCACTTGTTGCTATGTTTGACTTCAAAAAGCTAGAAGAGGAACAGCTGAAGCTGGCAAAGAAAGTTATTGTCAGGGACTCTTTTGACAAGCTGGAATTAATCGGGGGTGCAGACTGCGCTTATGTCCAAGACAGAGTGGTGTCGGCAATAGTCGTATGTTACAGCAAAACAATAGAGGTGAAAGAGAAGGTTTTTGCTGTTTCAAAGGCAAAAGTTCCTTATTTGGCTGGATTTCTTGCTTACAGGGAAGGGCCTGCAATATCAGAAGCGTATGCAAAGCTTACGAACAAGCCAGACGTTTTGATATTTGACGGCAACGGCATACTCCATCCGCGAAGATGCGGCTTGGCATCTCATCTTGGTGTATTGCTTGGGCAGTCCTCGATCGGGAATGCAAAACAGCTTCTTGTTGGAGAATTAAAAGACGATAAGGTGTATGTTGACAATGAAGCAAGAGCAGAGCTAGTTGTTACACGAGAGCACGCAAAGCCGCTTTACATCAGCCCGGGGCACAAGATTAGCCTTAAATCAAGTGTTGAGATTGTTAAGAACTGCATGAGGTTTCCCCACAAGCTTCCGGAGCCACTGCACTTGGCTCATAAGTATGCAAATGAGATAAAGGAAAGGATTGCTAAAGGTGATTTAAGCGAGGAGGTTAAACTATAATCCGGCACCCGTTAAAACCAAAGCGAGCACACTGCATCGATAAATTTTTAATGTTTTTAAAAATACTTTCCTTATGGGCATCTATTATCTAGATGAGAAACGACAGAAGGCGTTATCCATGACCTATGGTCATTTTTTGGGCGGCG
>CAZJBR010000035.1:1699-2481 GCA_964544435.1 uncultured Methanosarcinales archaeon | reverse complement strand
TTTTCCATACTATACACTGCCAATTTCTGATTTTTTATTGGGAATTTAGTTTTCTTAACAACCCTGTAACCATTTTTTTTATAGAAATCCCTAGCTGTTATAGTAGAATAACAAAAAAATCTTCTAATCCTATTTTGTTTAGCGGATTCTTCTAGCTTTTTAAGCAAAAAATAGCCAATGCCCTTTCCTTGATAATCTTTATGAACATAAAGCCCTGCAAGTTCACCATCTTTTTTAAAATCCCCATAGCCGACTATTTTGCCATTATCTACGGCGACAAAACGATAAAATATATTCATGGAATCCCTAAATCTTTTTGCTGATGTTCTTCCTGACCAAACTTCTATTTGTTCTGAAAGATAGTCTTTGCTGTTGACAAATCTAATTGTATTGCGATGCATTCGTGCCACTTCTGCAGCGTCAGAAAACTTAAATTTTCTTACATACATAAAAATCACTCCTCATATTTGATTTTTAGGATTAATTGGGGTATAACAGTTGCCCCAATAATAAATGTTGTTATAGAATTTAATAATTTATCCCCAGTGCAATCTTTGCCTCTTCTGTCATCTTGTCAGGCCCCCACACTGGAGTGAATGTCAACTCAATTATAACTTCCCCAACTCCGTCAATTGCAGAAACCTGCCTCCTAATGTCATCCATCAGCTGCGGGCCGTAAGGGCACATGGGTGTTGTAAAGGTCATCAAAATCTTCACTTTATTTCCCACAATTTCAATATTATATATCAATCCAAGGCTGTAGACATCATATTGTATCTCGG
>CAZJBR010000035.1:0-1689 GCA_964544435.1 uncultured Methanosarcinales archaeon | reverse complement strand
TCTTTAAAACCTCTATGACTTGCTCTTTCTCAACCATAGGCATGGCAATCTTTTTATGCTATAAAAATGTTTTTATGAAAATATGTTAAAACTCGAAATAATTAAAAAAGTTTAAGTATTCCTTCGTCTTTAACCTAAAAAATGGTTCAGAAAATAGAGCTTCTAAAATTCTGGAATGAGAATTTTGGATTTAGGAATGTTGAATTAAAGGCATTTCAGGAAATTGAGAGGGAAGAGTTTATACTGCAGGAACTTAAAAACTCAGCATACCAAGATACGCCGTTGCCTTTGCTGAGGGGCAAGACAATCTCGCAGCCAACCACAGTTATGCTCATGACCCATGCCCTTGAGCTGAAGAAGGGTGAAAAAGTTTTCGAGGTAGGCACGGGCTCTGGCTATCAGGCAGCCATAATAGCAAAAATAATTGGGCCTAAAGGAAAAGTCATAACAACAGAGGTTGTTCCTGAGCTTGTCAGCTTTGCAAAGCAAAACTTAAAAAAAGCAAATATAAGCAATGTTTTTGTTTATGAGGAAGACGGCTCAAATGGCATGCCGAGCGAGGCACCTTTTGATAAGATAATAATAACAGCTGCTTGCAAGGAATTTCCAAAGCCGTTGCTTGAGCAGCTTAAACCCGAAGGTATAATTGTCGGACCTGTAGGTAATGTATATGAGCAGGAAATGGTGAGGGGCATAAAAGACAAGAATGGGCATCTGGAGCTGGAATTCTTGGGCCAGTTCTTGTTTACCCCAATGTATGGAAAATACGGATTTGAAATTTAGTTAATCTTAAATATAAGTGCGCCCAAGGAATTAAAAAAAGGTGATTAAGGTTAGGAAATCTCTGTCTTTATCGATGATTGTTTTGATGATTCTTAGTAATCTTGTTTTTGCGCAGTACGCTGGCTCCTACGAAGGCAAGCCAATAGAAACCTCAGGCGAAGGTTCTGATTACTATCGTGAAGGCGATGTTGTAGTTTATCCTTCCAAAGGTTCTGGTTCTAAAGAAGAGCAGATGATGGAGCGCTTTATGAAAGGCGAATTAAGTGAAGATAAAATGCGCGCAATGGCAAAAGCCGCTTCTGGCGAAAGATTTGATGAAATGGCATTCCAGAAAAGCATGCTGGAGCTTAAAGAAAGGATGCAAAGAAAAGAAGCATTTTCTTATGAAAATGAAGCCTTTCAGGGCAAATATGACACAGGCCCTTCATATGAAGGCTATTCCAAAGAGCACAGGGTGTTTAGCATCATTTTTGAGCATATTGGCGATGATATTGATCCAAGGGAGATAAAACAGTACTGCAATGATCCAGACAAGATTGCTGATATGCTTGTAAATAAATTAAAGGAAAAGGTTGGCGAATTGCAGAATATCTGCGGCAGGGCCCGGGAAGAGGAGGCAAGATGCGCTGAAATGGCAAAAAAGGGCTGCTCCCAAATAGGGATTCCTTTTGTTAGGGAAGATGCAACTGAAATCGAGAAAATACAGTCAGTGGCATACTCTTGCCCTGTAAATAAAGACGCTATTATCCATGCTTGCAGGCTAAGGGCTAAACTTAATATGGAACAGAGAATTCAGCATGTTGCGGAATCATGCGAAAAAAGATTTGATTTAGAAGGAGACAGGTTAATCAGGGAATGTGAAAAATTTAAGCAATACCAGACTTGCAACAGGGAAAGGTTCATGAG
>CAZJBR010000034.1:0-6235 GCA_964544435.1 uncultured Methanosarcinales archaeon | reverse complement strand
CTGCCGACCTTAGCGGTTCTCTGAGGGGAAGGCATAACTTATACAATCATTTGGATTATATGCTAAAGAAAGCTCAAAAGGACGTTGTATTATCAGTAACTGAAAAAGAATTTTTGCCTTTAGTAGGGAATTTCAGGCAATTGCTTGAAAAGCTTAAAAAGATGAGCATCAAAATAACAATTTTAACCCAGCTAAACACACAAACAAGAAGATATTCTGAAGAGATAAAAAAAATCGCCGAAGTTAAAAACACAGACAACAAAGCCCGTTTTTGCATTGTTGATGGAAAGGAGATGATGTTCATGGTATTTGATTACAATGAAGTTCATCCGAGCTATGACGCCGGAATATGGGCAAGCACGCAGCTTGCATCTGACATGGAAAAGTTTTCTCACTGAGATTGCATAAAATTTATATACAAACCAAACCACTTGGAACTTATGTTTGGAGACAACAAAGATTACAAATTCTTCGTCACCATACTGGTTTCGGCCATTGTGGTGTCAATCTTCTTCCATATTTTTTTCAGGCAGAACACCGAGGCAAGTTTCAGCGAGATATACTTCCCATTCCCTGATGATCTTCCAAACCAAGTATTGTTGGGGCAAAGCTACAATTTCACGTTCCTTATAAAGAACAATGAAGGCAAGCCTGCCACATATGAATACATGTCCAAGCTCGAGCTCTTCAACCTTTATGATATCACGGAAGGAATTTACAAGTGCGTCGCACAGCAAAGGAAAAAAGTATTGATCGGATGGCGCTACGCCAATGAAACAAACAATACCCTTCAGCCGGAAAACAACAAAATAACTGGCTACACCTCTTATTTTCCCGAACCTCAGACGGAGAACCATACGACAATATACTCCGAGAGCGACGATTACGGGAGGATAGACTGGGACTCGTATGTAATTGAGTACTCTTACGAGAATCTGCTTGGTGGAGGCGCTTTCACAGCCTTCTTTTATGACAATGAAACTGTAAAATACTCTTTCAAAATAATCTATGAAACATCTGAAGCGGAATTCACATATTATGAAGATGGCGCTGCCAAACAAGAAAAAAGAAAAATTGATTTAAACAAACAGGGCCATAATGCAGTCATCAACGCGAGCGGGAGCCTACTTAGATATGCAATGGACGGGCAGCCTTTGTTCAATAAGAGCCTAGGTAACTTAACCCGCGGGAAAATAGGCTTTAGGATGGACGACGCATTTATTTTGCTCGGAAGACTGATTGCATATAAAGACACCCCCATACAAGTCACAGGCTCAAAATACATAAGGGAGTATGACATTGACAATTCATTGATAATCTCAAAAACAGAGGAATACAGGGAAGCCTCTGAGGAAAAGTACACATTATACAGAAATCAGGTGAACACAACAGACGAGTGTAAATATCATGGATGCGAAGACCTCAAGTCTTTTTTAAACAATCCGCAAAGCCCCTATTACAACACTACCAGCAAACTCAATGAAACAATAACCCTTTCATTACTAGAGTTAAACAGGGCAACAACACTGCCAAACTATTCAATTACACAGAACGTTTCCACTTCCGAACTATTCTGGCCAAACTACACCACAAGGATTTACTTCCAGACATTTATTAAGCCGCATTCATTTATTATAAGCTTTGACAAGAGCTTTATGATAATCTTCCAAAACCAGAATATGTATTTTGCATCAAAAAATGAAAACAAGTGGACAATACACAAAAGAAGGAGTTATGTTGAAATAGGTGTGAACGAGCTTTTGCTTGAGTCTAAAGGCGGCAGCATACAAATCTACATAAACCAAATACCAATTTTCAACATTAGGAAGGAAATAAACTTTAATTATGTGTCGCTGTACACAAAAAACACGTTTGTTGTGTTTGATGACATAATTATCACAAACAAGGACGGAAAGTGCAGGTTTAACTCAATCTCAAAAGACTGCAAGAGAGCCTACTTAATAGAGTCAGAAAGGAGAATCTCCTCCAGCGGCCAGTTCAGAATTGTGACCGAGCCTATAAAATTTTCCGCCGGCATCGCCCTTGCGCCGTTTATTGGGGTGGCTGGCATATTTGAAGCAGGCTCAAAGAACACCACCTCAAACCAATCCTCTTCAACATCGATTACCCAGTTGATTGACTTTGAAATTGAGATAAATCAATCCCTCATGAATGCTAACATTCCATCTGAAAAATATGTGTTTGACGGGAGAAGTGCAAGACTCCTAAACCAAACAAACTACACCTTCGCTTTTAGCTTTCATCTGCTTGAAGGAGTGCGTATGCTAGAATCATCTTTTTTCGATAATAGCAATACAGAAATATTTAAATTCGTAATTTACCAGCCATCAAGCGAAGTCTATCTTTTTGCAAACTACCAAGGCTCTGTAGTCAAGAGCACAACAACCTTTAATGTAAGCAGGTATGAGGGGCACAAATTAGAGATAATATTTGAATCCAATAAAACAGCGTACCACATAGACAACAAGAAAATATTTGAATCAGACGGAATAGACCTATCAAACGGGTTCTTTTCAATTTCCACTTACAATACCTACGCTGACATAACAGATATAAGGGTTTACGACCAAAATTTAAGGAGGATCATACCCTACACAATAAACAGCGACCCGTGCAAACTCAGAAAAATAGATGAAGTGCCTCTCGTGAAAGGTCCGCTTTATCTCGATGATAATGAGAATAAAACAATAACTTCAGGATTTTCAATAAGCAAGGATTTTGATTATGGTATGGTAAGCGTGGCATTAAAGCAGGAGAACAGGAATGAAAGCGAGATACATTTCTGGGTGGTGAGAAGTGATTAGCCTTATATCAATCATAGGATTGCTGTTAGCTTTGTTCATACCGGGATTTTTGATTACACTTATCTTTTTCAGAGAATCAGAGTTGCTTGAGAGGATAATGCTGAGCATAACTTTCAGCATCATGCTGAGCATAGCCATCGGAATATCACTTGGATACAACAGGAATGTCAAGGAAATAACCGGCGGGATAAATTCAAAGAATGTCTGGATGTGGGAGCTTAGTATTGCTTCAGTTCTTTTGATTGTCGTGGTGTTTTTGCATTGGAAGAGTATTACACTAAGCAATATCATGAATTTGAGGAAAAGGTTTAAAACTCCAAATATAAAACTGAGAAAAGAAAAGGAATCAATCAGATATAAAAAACTTTAAAATGATCAAGGCTTTTAAGAAGAGAGGATTCAGGCAGTTTGTTATCAGAACTTCGGTGTTTTTTGGTATATTATTTACAGTGCAATTTTGGATATTCCTTTATTTTTCGAAAACTGCTTTTTTCAAAAAGTACCTGCTAATACCTACGGATTTTTATTTTAAGATGCTCCAGGGGCTTAGCAAGCAGGACTTTCTCAACAGCTTTATCTTTGTTGTAGTGGCCTTCCTGCTTTGGAGAAGGCAGGATATTTTGAATTTTAAAGGTTATAATCAGAATAAGAAACAAACTGTAATTTTTTGCATTATTGCAATTATGTTTCTCGTCTTGCATTATGTGTTCAAGCACTGGGTAGTTGTTAACCTTGAGTTAGCATTGCAGCACGTGACTCTGGTAATACTGATGAAGTACCTCTTTAATATTCTATTTGTGGTTTTTTTGGGATTTGCGATTTACAACAGCAGTTTTATAAAATTCTTTGCCAAAAGCTATTATAAAAGCATAATCTTTTTCACCGCTGTGTTGTTTTTATATTATAGATTAATCGGCTGGTTTCAGGATTCATGGCTGTTTTTCAGCACAATTGTGGGAAAAATCCTGCGTTTTATTTTCTCCAAGTTTTTTGATAATGTTGTATTTTATATTGCCCCTGACGGAAGCCCTATACTCGGCGTCAACGAGTTTAGGGTAGGCATAAGCAAAGTCTGCTCGGGTATTGACTCTTTGTTGTTTTTTATTTCGCTTTTTGCCATATTGGTCGTGCTTAATTGGAAAGAATTGGACAAAAAAAGGATGGCAATATTATTTGTGCCTGGGGTTATAGGCACCTTCATCTTCAACATAATAAGGGTGTTTTTGATAATACTCATAGCGCAGAAATATCCTGACTTTGCGGTTGACCTGTTTCATACAAACGCGGGCTGGATACTGTTCTTGGGGTATTTTATAGCTTTCTGGCATTATGGAAGCAAATGGGTGCTGACAATCACAAAACCAAAAAAGTCAATTAAAAAATGAGCAAAAACATACTTGTCACAGGAGGGGCGGGCTTCATAGGCAGCCACACGGCAGATTTGCTCATTTCAGAAGGCCACAATGTCACTGTTTTGGACAACCTTTCAACCGGAAATAAAAAAAACATCAATAAAAAGGCAAAATTCATTTTTTCTGGCATCACTAAATTAGATTTTAAAAAATTCGAGAACATAGACGCCATCATACATTGTGCTGCGCAGATCAGCGTTTCAAAATCAGTGCGTGAGCCGATAAACGATGCCCAAATAAACATTACCGGAAGCTTAAATCTTCTTGAAATGTGCAGGAAACTCGGCATCGGGAAATTCGTATTTGCGAGCACAGGAGGGGCGATATACGGCAGCGCCCAAAAAACATTTCCTGTAAAGGAAAGCCAAATCGAGGCTCCGGAAAGCCCTTATGCAGTTTCAAAAAAGAGCGTTGAGCTTTACATGAATTTTTACATGAAAACATACGGCATTGACTGCATAAGCTTAAGGTACGCGAATGCCTATGGGCCAAGGCAGGACTATCTTGGCGAGGCCGGGGTTGTAGCAATATTCATCAACCAGCTCTTAAGGAATAAGAGATCAGTTATTTTTGGAAGCGGGAAACAAACAAGGGACTTTGTTTATGTTGAAGATGTTGCATTGGCAAATCTTATGGCACTGAACAGAAAAACAATTTCAAAAAAAATAAACATCGGCACAGGAAAGGAGACAAGCATCAACAGCTTATTCAGTTTAATAGCAAGGCTGACGGACAAGCATACTAAACCAATCCATGAAAAGCCAAGAAAGGGGGATGTTATGCGGAGTTCTTTGGACATCAATTTGGCAAAGAAAGAGCTTGGCTGGAAGCCGTCTGTAAGTCTGGAAAATGGCTTAAGTAAGACAATCGAATGGTTTTCTAAGGCAAAACATCTATAGGGTATTTTTATATATGCTGTTAATTTTATTTAACACATGTTAAAAATATTTAACGATAGAAAGATTTATATATGCTGTTAATTTTATTTAACGCATGTTAAAAATATTTAACGAACTTGAGCCGTTTTTTAATGACAACTATAGAAGGATAAGTGTGAGGGAATACGCCAGAATGACGAATATAAGCCCGCCTTCAGCGTCAAGTTTATTAAACAAGATGCATGCGGAAGGATTGCTCATAAAGGAAGAGGAGAAAAAATATTTGTTTTTTGCAGCCAATAAAGAAAGCTCCCTATTTATTCAGCTATGCAGATCTTATTGGTACATTCAATTAAAAAAATCTGGATTAATGGGTTATCTTCAGAAGGAGCTTGTCAACCCATTAATAATATTGTTTGGCTCATTATCCAGGGCCGAAACAACTCCAACTTCAGATATAGACCTGGCAATAATTAAGAGCAAAGCAAAAAAGCTTGAGTTGGGCCATTTTGAACAAAAGATGAGAAGGAGAATACAAATAATGTTTTTTGATGGGCTGGACCACAAAGACAAAAAAGAATTGAAAATAAACGTTTTAAATGGGTTCGTGTTAGCCGGTGGGTGGTAAGCATGGATATGCTGGCTTGCAGAAAGAATAGGATGGTGAAGGAGATAAAAATCGATCAGCATCTTATAAACTCCCTTTTAACATCATCAGCCAAGAAACTTAAAAGTCAAAAATTTCTCAAGCTGGATGGCGACACAGCAAGCTCGAAAATAACATTAATTTACGATTCTATGCGTGAAATTCTTGAGGCGTTGGCAATCTCCAAAGGTTATAAGATATACAATCACGAATGCTACACCGCTTTCTTAAAGGAAATCATGAAAGAACCAAACTTTGGAGATTCTTTTGATTCCTTTAGAAAAATAAGAAACGATATAAACTATTACGGCAGGGATATCCCGGCAAAAGACGCGAAAGCTTTAATTGACAGTATGGTTGAGTTTACCGAAAAATTAAAAGCTAAATTTTTCAATAGATTGTCTGATTAGTCATTTTCTATATATAGTAAAGGCAACAAATAATTGAGCATAAATTATTGCCTTTGCTCAAAGA
>CAZJBR010000033.1:0-6255 GCA_964544435.1 uncultured Methanosarcinales archaeon | reverse complement strand
ACAGACTTCAACCAGTCACAAGAAGTGTCTATAACTGGTTTAACGGCAAGTACATTGTATCATTTCAATGTAAGCGTATGTGACTTTAACAACAACTGCGCACAGAACGGCACCTTTAACTTCACCACAAGCGCAGCAGCCGCAGCCGCAGCCGCCGCATCAACAACTTCAAGCAGCAGCGGAGGTGGCGGAGGAGGCGCAGCAGCAAGCAACGTTCAGGCTTCAGCAGGAAGGCAGTGGGACACCCTAGCAGCCGGTTCAAGTGGCGTTTTAACAATCAATAACGGGCAGATAGCTATAACAAGCGTAGAAATTAATGTGGCTAATGCTGTTTCAAATCCGTCAATTGAAGTGCAAAGCTTGACATCAAACCCGTTAACAGCTGCGGCAGCAGCCAAAGTTTACCAATACTTGCAGCTGGTAAAAAGCAATATAGCAGATTTAGACGCTTCAAAAATCACAATTAGCTTCAAAGTGCCGAAATCATGGCTGGCAAGCAATGGTGCTGGAGAAGATGATATTGTGCTGTACAGGTACAGCGACGGCAAGTGGAATCAATTACCGACAACAAAGGCAGGATCAGATGGAGATTACGTGACCTACCAGTCAACAACCCCCGGATTCAGTACATTTGCCATTGGAACAAAAGAAGCAGCGCCAACAGTAACTCCGCCAACAGAAGCAGTTCCAGAAGCTCCAACGACACCTCCAGCAGAAGCTCCAGTAACACCAGAAGCGCCGCCAGCAGCAGCGCCGCAAGAGGAGGCAATGGAGAAGAAAGGGCTAAGCAATACGGCTATAGGCTGGATTGTAGTGCTGGCAATAGTGGCTGTGGCAGGCATTGGCTACTTCATGTATCAGAAGAAGCAAGAGAGATAAATAAAGCAATAATACTTTTTTAATTTTCGTTCACAATTTAGTGCATTACTTCTTAATTTTTGATTTGATATTATGTAAATTAGGGAGGCTTTTTTAGTGAGATGCGTGCGAGAACGCTTGCGTTTGAGCACGCTCGCGTTCAACTCAGACAAAAAAGCCGAGCATTATTATATGTGAGAAGCGCAGATTTAAGATTGAATAATAAAAAATGGCAATATCCTGATATTAATATTATCTTATCCTCTCCTTCAGCGCAGCGTAGATTATCGGCATTGCGATTGTTGCATCGCATATTACATCAACAAACTTTGCTTTTGGGTCAAGCTTGCCCCATGAAATGCCTTCTCTTAGCTCCGCTCCTGAACTGCCGCCCGGCTCTGGGCGGTCCATTGTAATCTGCACACCATAAGAGGCTTTTTTGGAAAACTGCATTGCCTGCTGGATATAATTTTTTGGGACGCCGCCTCCAAAATAAATCACTCCGGTTTTTTTTGCAGTCCAAGCAACGTCAATGATTTCTTTCAAGTCCTCAAAAGCGCTAGTTTCTATGCCTTTACCTTTTGCAATCTGCCCCCACACCATTAACCCTATCCCGGAATCCGATATTGCAGGGCAAAATACAGGCACTTTGTTTTCAAAGCACGCCTTTAATACAGATTTTGCTGGAGTCAGCCTTCCAAGCTCCCATAAAAACCCTTTAATTGATTTCTTGTCTTTCAATTTTTCAAAATTTTTTATAATGAAATCCTCCATTCCCTCATAAATTTTATTCGGCATATAAGACTCGTAAACCCTGTCAAATCCCTTTTCATTCAGCTTTGCGTCATCAACATCAGCTTTGCCCTGGTAGTGCCTGTAGCCAAGAGCCTCTGCCAAATCATGAGTTAATGTAGCCCCGGTTGTGACAACCACATCAACCCATTTGTTGTCTATAATATCAATTATTATTTCCCTCATGCCGGCTGGCACAAGAGGCCCAGCCAGTCCAAGAAACACTCTGCAGTCTTTGTCATTGATCATGGCTTCGCATATATTGACTGCTTTTCCAAGCCTGCCTGAGCCTAAAACTCCAGTTAAACTCATTTGGCTTACCAATTCATTAACACTCATGGCTTTTTTTATCTGTATATTATGGACAGGTTTCATTTTTTTGTAAATTCTTGATCATTTTTAATGAATTATTTATTATTGAGTTTTTGTTAATGTTTAATTTAGTGATGTTTTTGCGCTTCTTGCCCATGACAATAGGGCAAATGCAATAAATTAAAAATTTATATTTTGAAAACTAAAATAATAATAACTCTATCAGAACTATCTAAGATTTATGCTCCTTTGCTCCTAACAGTATTCATGCCTTTTAGGGTAAACGCAATAGTTATTTAAATCTTTGTTAATAATATATGCTAAAATGAGCCTGTTAGTTGATACACACAGCCATCTGGACCATGCCTTGCTAATTAATAAAACAGATGAAGTAATTGGGAGAGCGAAGGCCGCAGGCGTAAGACATATTATAACGAACGGAATAAACCCTGAGACTAACAGGAAGTGCCTTGAACTGTCAAGAAGATATGAAATTGTAAAATGCGCTATGGGGCTTTATCCCAGAGATGCATTAAAAAAAGAGGCAGAAAGCGGAGACTATCCACTAAAAATATCCGATTTTGATGCAGATGATGAAATTGATTTTATCAGGAAAAATAAAAACAGCATAATTGCCGTCAGCGAAGTCGGATTGGATTTTGTTAGCGGCGAGAGCAGGGAGCAGATTGAAGACTTTGAAAAGATGATTAGGCTTGCGGAAGAGCTCAAAAAGCCAATTGTTGTCCATTCCAGAAAGGCAGAGTTGAAATGCATTGAGATGCTGGAAAACTCAAACTTAAGAAAAGTCGTAATGCACTGTTTCTCAGGCAAGAAATTGCTTGTAAAAAAAATTGCAGACAATGGCTGGTTCTTGACAGCGCCTACGATAGTTGTAAGAAGCCAGCAATTCCAGGAGATAGTTAAGAATGTGCCAATATCGCAATTATTCTGCGAAACTGACAGCCCATATCTAAGCCCTTACAAAGGCAAATGGAATGAGCCTTCGTTTGTAATTGAAAGCTATAACAAAATTGCGGAAATAAAGCAAATGGATATTAATGAAGTCATAAACAACGTCTATATGAACTGGAAGAATGTATTCGAGTAAATTCCACTGCAAAAACATTACATTTAAATATTTTATAGAAAGCATAAACCCATGAAAACTGCTATAGCGTTTTTTTCCATTTTTATCCTGTTTGCCGGGCTAGCTTCTGCCGAAACCGAGATTTTTTCCGGCATTGTCGTAACAGACACAGACAAGAATATTGACGGAGACATCTTTAGGTTTAGCTATGACGAAACAAGCAACAAAGTGTTTGCACAGACTCCCGCAACTAATTTAATAATTGACAATGGAGCATGCAAATCAAGCTCATTATTCAGGGTATGCATAAACAGAGCTAACTTTTCGTACAAGAATATATCGACCTATAAGTATTATTATGAGATTGACACAATCATATACAAGCTTACAGGAAGCCTTTCCGCCAACAGCAGTGTAAGCTTAAGCACGCTTCTTCAGGGCGAATCCACAGAGTTTGCGGTCACAATAACAAACCCGACAGACTTTTTCATAGACAACATAACCTACAACCAGGATTTTGCGCCTTTTGCCATTGCAAAAGTCAGCGGATGCAATTTAGATGGCGACAAAATTACCTGGCAGGGTTCCCTTGAATCAAAATACTACAAGAAATGCACAGCAACAATTATTGCTGCAAAAGAAGGCATATACACCTTATCTGGAAATCTGAAATATTTCAACTCATTAGATACAGAAGAAAAAACAACAGAGCCTGCGTCAGTCAAAGTGCTTCCGAAGCAATTGCAGCTGATAAAGATCATGGACAATGATACTCAAGTGAAACAGCCTTTTTACATGAACATGTCCTTGCAAAATGTGCATGATGAAGAAGACATTACCTTATCAATAAAAATAGAAATACCTTCCAATATAGATGTTCTGAAAACCAAACCAGAGTTTGATATAACCTCAAGAACTTTGAAAAAAGGAATTATTACCCTGAGGCCAGGGGCATTTTTTAACTATTCCCTTTACCTTAAAGAGACTTCAGAGGGCTACAATCCGATAACACAAGAATTTCATTATATAATAAAGGGCGTATATGGCATAGTAGAAAACAGCACTTTGCTGAGGAAGCCGAAAATCACTCAGGTTGTTGATGCAGAGCCCAAGACTGAGAATACTCTTCCTGAAAATCAATCAACGGCAGTCAACAACCAATCCAATGAAAATGCATCTGCGGCAACCGAAATAAGCACCCAAATTCCGACCGAAGTGAAAACAGAAAACATATCTGCAAAATCTGAGCAAGAAAATAAAACTGCCTTGCAAGTTATAGTTACGGAAAATCCAAAACAAAGTTTCCTTGATAAAAAAACCTTGATATTAATAGCTCTTGTTTTTCTTGCCCTTTTGATAGTTTTTCTAATCGTGAAAAGAATTAGAAAAAGAAAAAAAGCGAGTCCTGACGTGACTGATCAACTGATTAAAGAACTGGAAGAGAGCCTTCGAAAAGTGTAATCTCCCCATCATAAAAAACAAAAGATTTTTAAGCAAGCTATCCGCAGAAACGCCCATGAAAATCACCATAGACACATCGCACGATACGCACGATGACATAAAAAAGGTAATCAGGATGCTGCAGAACCTTGTGGGAGATTCACAGGAAATATTCACAAACCAGCCGCAAGCCCAGGAAACAGTAAGCCCGATTGCAAACATCTTTGGCGATACAGCTTCCACTCCACCAATTTCTTCAGAGCCGGAGCAAACTCCAACATTGGCTCCCGAAGCAGAACAAAAAGAGCAGTCTACGGAAGATTTGTTTGCAGAGCTGTTCAGCGAGGAAGAATTGAAGAAGATGGACACAGCGTCAGTCGAAGAGGAAGATGAGGAACCAAAGCTAAAAAAGAAAAAATATGACTTGGAGTTTTATTAAATTCAATGTTTACAAAAACAATTAGTCATTGGAAGTCTAATTTTGTTGGATTTTATTTTTTCTATTAATGAGTTAAACCTCAATCACTTTCCCTTTCTTCCCGACATTAATGACTTTTGTTTTGCCAATCATTTCCTCTATGCCCTCTGCCTCATGGACATGGCTGCAAAGCAGTATGTCGGGCTTGAAAGTTTCAATTGCCTTCTTCACGCCTTCGCTTCCGGGAAAAATATTGGAGAACTTTTCCATCAAAGAACCTGATGGATGCACATGCGTAATCAAAATCTTTTTCTTTGCATCCTTGATCCTTTCGTAGCCCTTTTTTATCAGCTCAAAAATCTCGTCTTCGCCAAGCTGAAACATGCCGATATTAGCTCCGCCGCACCCAAACAAGCCGACATTCTTATACTTTACAGAATAGCCATGCAAATTTGTTGCGCCGTAAAGCTCAGCAAGAAAATCAGCAGTCGCAACAGTCTCATGGTTGCCGGGAATCAATATCACTTTTTTATGCTTCTTGACAAATGGCCCGATAATACCTTCTGTTGAAGTTTCAGCGTACGTTAAATCCCCAGACAGCACTACCAAATCAACGCTTTCCTTTTCAGCCTGCTCGGCGAGCCTTTTAGCTGCAGATATGTCTCCATGTATGTCACCAGCTGCAAGAATCTTAAGCCCTTTATTGCTTTGTTTTTCCATGCTATACCATAAAAAGAACTCTTTTAAAAATCTATCTTTCTATAACCTTAACTTTTCCAGTCAAATCAATTATCTTGCTGGGCTTTCCATCCTTTCTGCCTTCGTAAAGGGCGAAATCGACTCCGCCCTTTATTGCAGGATCCAAGTCTTCCAAAGAAGTCATATAGTCTTCGTTGCTTTTGTTGACGGATGTAGTGACAATCGGAACATCTGCATCTGAAGCTAGCCTTCTTACCCAATGGCTTGGAATCCGAATACCTAATGTTCTCAAGTTTGGGTTTACCTCTTTCGCAACGCAATTATTTTTTAATTTTAAGATTAATGTGTACGGGCCCGGCAGTTTCCCAATCCATTCTTCCCCCTCTTTTGTAACAATGCAATTCCCATATACCCATTCAACTGATGGCGCAATGACTGAAAAAGGGTTTGATGCCCTCCCCTTAAGCTGCCTTACTTTTTTGACTGAATCTGGAATTTGCGCATTGCACCCGATGCCGTATATAGTATCAGTGGGATGGATGAACACTGCGCCTTTTATGATTGAGTCAATAATTGCTTCTTTTTCAAGCTTGAACTCGTCAAAATTTAAAATTCGCATGAATAAAAGAAAGTAACAGAGTTATAAAAA
>CAZJBR010000032.1:0-6318 GCA_964544435.1 uncultured Methanosarcinales archaeon | reverse complement strand
ATATCATGTCGTCAACTTCTGTCGGCACGAGTATTGATGTCAAAACCAATGGCGCGTCCTGGGTTGAGCCCCTTGAATCCGGCAGGAACTGCCTTGAAAAATTGAGCAAAGCGTCCATCAAAAGCGTGACTGACGCTTCATCACCATCGCAGTCGCGCCTAGTAGCAGCATGAAAAAGTGGATGTGCGTAAAACGCCTGTGTTTTTGAAAATCCTATTATCCTGCCGACAATGCCCGCTGATGTGTGCGGCGCTAGTGCAACAACCAGATGGCCTGTCAGATCTTTTTCTGTTTCAAGTTTGTAGAATTTTTTTTGTTTGTACAGCAAAGAAAGCAGCTCGTCAATGAATTTACCGACATTGTATAGTATCTTGTCCGCGCCTATTTCCGGGGCGTCCTCGCATTTTGGAAGTATTACATCCTGTGCTTTTAATTCAAGCACTTGGTCTATGTCGTTAAGCTCCAAGTCATTGATGTCGTGAGTGTACCCCATGTTTTTCAATTCGTCTATTGAAGTGCCTATCTCTTTTGGTTTGAAATGGGTTATCGGAAGCTGCGTCATATCATACCTTGTAGTGCCGTCCCTGTTAACGGGCAAGTCATGTTTCGCCCTTAATATGCCCTTTGCAAAATGCTCTGGGGTGTGATTCTTGCTTGATGTGCCCCTCACTCCTTTGATTAAATCTGGATATTGCTGCATGCTAAGTTTCTTAAGGACATTTTTGAAATAGTGGTTAATGTCTATGCGTTGTGCTCTATACTGCGGCGAGTCTCCATGCTTGCATCTTGCATCCTGCACTGTCCCGCAGGAACTGCAATGCCCCATTTTTTTTGTTTTTGTGTCGCATTGTTCGCATACGCTTAGGACTGTTTCTTTTTTGCATTTGTCACAAAAGCGCATTGGGAATTCTGCCTCTATGTAGCCAGTCTCAATCGCGCTTTGGAATGCCCTTGTCTTGCCGCCTTCTTTGCCGACAGGAAATAACGTGTGTGGATTCCCATCGAGCTTTCTTACTTTCCCCTTTTCAGGCCTGCCCATTCTTGCTCCTATGAATGTTCCTGATTTATCCCTCAATTTTATTCTTGATTTGGAATTGATTATGCTAAGTGCATCTTCAAGCCCAACATCTTTGTATTGCTCATAGAAATCTGATTCATTAAGCTTCAGCAATGTAGATAATATGCCAGCGTCTTCTTTGTCTATTATTGTGAATTCATTGTTCACAAAAATGTGCGGCACTCCGATTAATTCCAGCACTCTTTTGCCAACTTCGTTTCTTGGCAATACGATTTTGCTTGCAATACCGCCGTCAAACTCAATCTTTGCAGAAGCAAACCATTTCAGCAATTCAAGAAAGTCTTCTCTCAATATTGTTTTCCAGTGGTAAGTGTAGTAAGGGTGCAGCGGAACTTCAAGTCTCTCGCTTAATGCCAAAGCTGCTTGGGAATCTGGCTTCTCAACAAGGTAATTCTTGGTTAATTTTTCCAAATAGTCTTTGCTTATGTTGGTTAATTGCGACAGCTTGTGGCAATCCATGGAGCCGAATAAGTTTGTGGTTGCCATCTCAACTTCCAAAGCCCACCATTCCTCACAATAGCCTGCCGGCGCCAGAGTGTGCCCACGATTAAAAAAGTCGCCATAGCTGATTAAGAGGTCTCCAAGAAATAAGATTTCCTTGACGGAATTCACAAACTCTTTTGCTTCTTGCTCACTATCTATCCTTACTACGCTGTTGTCGTTTAGTCTTACAATAGGGCCATCTATAGAATCGCAGACCGTAACGGCTGTTGCCTTGCCGGGTCGTTCAACTTTCAGCTGTGTGCCTATTGCTATGTACTTATCTAATATAATCATTGTTGCCGGGTGTATTGCTGATGCTGAGTAACCCGATGTCCTGCATCTTCCGTATCTCAGCCTGAACCCTCCGACAGCCAAAGGATGCGTAAGCACAGGTCTTCCGCTGACCAAGTCTTCAATGTATGTGTAGATGGGCATGATGCCTTTTTTTGATGTTTTTTGTTTTGCCCTCGTTTCTTTCTGCAAATGCACAAAATCCTGGAGGAACGCCCAGTGCTCCAGACCAAAATTGCCGCCCCATTTCTTAAGCTGGATCCATACTTTGGCTGCTTTCTGCGCAATGCACTCCCCCATAACAAGACAAGGTCCGCTTCTTATTCTGTTTGTCTCTATCCTGTCAATGTCTTTGTGGTTTGAAACCTCTAGATCCTCTGAGGCGTCGCCGTCAATTTGCACAGGCAGGTTGCTGACTAGGAATAATATCTCTTTTTCAGTCGGCAGATACTGCAAGTTTGTGATTCTCTCATGGTAATCGTAAAGCTCAGTAACCATCCTTTTCGCCTCTTTTTCGGTTGGATCATAAGTGCTGTAGCCCATACTCTTTCTTATGTAATCTGCTATGACTATGCTTAAAGCTCCGGCTGTGCCGCCAGCGCTTCTTATAGGGCCGGAGTACATCAAAGCAAAGTATTCTCCTCCGTCCAGCCTTCTCCTTATCTTTAAACCGACAAACCCTTCGAGAGGCGAAGCTACTACTCCAAGAGTTGAATACGCCAGTCCTATCCTTATGCCTGTTTCGATTGCCTCTTTTTCTGTTTCAAACTTGCAGAATTTTTGTTGTGAGGTTTCCAATGAGACTGTGAGCGCAACTCTCCAGTCCAATTTTCCGTAAATGGATTCCAGCTCCTTTATCCTTGCCGGTATGCCTGAATTCATTATTTGGGGGGCAGCAACGCTCACAAGTCCTTCAACGCGCTCGGCCATGTTTTTGGCAAGCGGTATATTTACAGCGTCTTCAGGATCATAGCCCAACGACCTTGCTGCGTTCGCCATAGCATAAGCATGCTCAACTTTTTTCATTATGTCTGTTGTGTATTTGTATTCTCTTGTCATTTTACTGCCCAAACTTTAGTATCTTGATATCCCGTGTTTTTAGGTTAACAATCGGCACTCGGCTGGGCTCCGGGTTATGCCCGACTTTCTCCTGAAAGATTGTCTTGCCCTGCCAGCAGCTTCCGCATATCAGTGTCGTATTCCTATAGCTGGCCGTTGCAGTTTTATGTATGTGGCCGCTAAGAAAAAAATCGGGCACTTTTTCTATGACTAAGGGGTCTTTATTTGTATCTGGAATGTAGAGTGTGGAAAGGTGTGTTGGCGCAAAATGCCTTCTTTTCAGGAGAAACTTCATAATTAGATCTGCACGGTCATAGCCGCCCTGGCTCCTTAATGAATCCACCTCGGCTACAAAATAGTCGAATGAGTAGCCATGGTACATCATCACGTCAAAACCTGAAAAATTAGCTGAGGAGTGTATATTTACCAATGACGGGTTTGAAACCATGACAGTATTGTTGAGCTCGTACATGGGCTTTGCAAAATCTTTTGACAATGCGGGCTGCGGCTCTGAAATCCTGAGCGCATCGTGGTTACCGGGGCATATCACTAAAGGTATGTGCTGCGGAATTTGTTTTAAAAGCTCGGCGCATTCTTTGTATTGCTGGTAAATGTCTTTTGTGAGTAGCTCTTTGTCCTGATCTGGGTATATCCCGCATCCGTCAACCAGATCGCCTGCAATAAAAATATATTCCACATTTTTTGCTATGTGCCTCTGCTGCTCGTTTCCCATGTCCCCATTTATCCACTTCAAAAATTTCTCAAAATCCTCAGGAAGAAATTTTGATGAGCCTACATGCAGGTCTGACAAAAACAGTGCGTATTTCTCGTCCTGTGTCTTTTTAAGCTCCTTGTTGGCCGGCACATCCGGCCAGATTATGCTGCTAGCAAAGATAAAACTGCCGACATTAACACCAATCACGCCAATAACCTCGTCAAGAACTATATCTTTTGCCTCGTTAAACAACTTTGGTTTGTTCTTGTTTATCAAAACTTTAATCTGTCCCGTAGGGTCTTCCAAAATGAGGAGCATGTTGCCGTTCTTTGTTATCTGCTTGTCACCAACTATTCCAATGATTGGGATTGTCTCTCTTTCTTTTTTTGTGAGAATCTTGTTTATGGAAATTGTGTTGTTCAGCTCCTGATGCTGCTTCAGTATTTTTTCTATTGCCTTGTATCTGCTGTTGAAGTAATCAACAAAATCCTGGGGATCTCTCTTTTTTGGCTCCTCCCTGTAAGAGTGCACTATGTTAATTTTTTGCTCTCCTGGCGTTTGTGTTTGGAATGGTGTTTTATTTTTTGTTTTTGCTTCTTCAACCAGTTTCCTCAAGTCTAGATCAATTACTGCAAGCTCTTCTGTTGGTTTTGATTTTAATGCGTCGGATATTATTGATATCTGCTCGTCATCCTTGATATCTGTCAGAAGTTCCGAGCTTATAAGGATGCCTTTTTTTAGAAAGGCGCCTATAATTTCACGTTTTTTTTTTATAAGTTCCTGCTCCATCTTAAACATGAATGCTGTCTTCAAGGATGTTTTTAATCTTGGATAATATTTCCCCGCTTATCTCAAGTGATATGTCCCTCGTCCTGCCGTACCTGCCTTTCGAGATGACTTTTGCGTTTACGAGGCCGAGCATATCAAATTCAGAAATTATATCAGACACCCTCCTTTGGGTTAGCGTGCTCGTTTTTGTCTTGTTGCATAATGATTTGTATATCTCATAAACCTCACCTGTGAATAGGTTGTTGCCCCTGTTTGGGTGAAGCGAGAGTATTGAATATAGCACCAGATGGTATTGTTTGGGTTGAGTTGTAATTATGTCGATGACCCTGTCCCTGTCAATCTTTTCCTCTGCTTCGTCAATGTGCTCCAGGAGGATTTTTTTTGAGTTTTTCCTGTCGGCCGTTTCGCCAGCTACCCTAAGAAGCTCCAGTGCGCGCCTGGCATCTCCATGGTCTCTGGCCGCATATGCCGAACATTTTTCAATTACGCCGTATTCGAGAACGTCTTTGTTGAATGTTACCTCTGCCCTTTGCTTGAGAATGGCTTGTATTTGCAGGGCATTGTACGGTGGAAACACAATCTCCTCTTCAGAAAGTGATGATTTGACTCTCGGGTCGAGATTGTCTGCAAACATGACATCGTTTGAAACGCCTATTAGTGATATCTGGGAGCTTGTATCCTCTTCATTTATTCTTGTCAGGTTGTAAAGCGCATTGTCGCCTGTTTTGTTAACGAGCTGGTCGATCTCGTCTAAGATTAAGATATAGTTTTGTTTTTGTTTATTTAGGGCTTTGAAAAATGCCCGGTATACCTCTTCTGTCGGCAGCCCTGTCGGTGGGATAGATTTTCCTAATTCCCTTGCCAGCTGCGCTATCAGCCTGTACTCGGTGTCAGCACTTCTTTTAAGTTTGCAGTTAATATACAACACCTTTAATGGGACACCTTCCCTTTCAGCAATAGCCACTAATCTTTGAGTTGTGTGTTTTATTGTCAGGGTTTTGCCTGTGCCTGTTTTTCCATAAATAAATATATTAGAAGGTTTGTCGCCTCTTAGGGTGGGGGCAAGGATATTGGCAATCTGTTTAGTCTGCTCTTCCCTATATAAGATTGTATTTGGAATATAAGAAGATTGAAGCACTCTTTTATCAAAAAAGACACTTTCCTTTC
The DNA here is from genome assembly GCA_964544435.1 of uncultured Methanosarcinales archaeon. Lineage (GTDB taxonomy): Archaea > Nanobdellota > Nanobdellia > Woesearchaeales > GW2011-AR4. The sequence continues at coordinate 736 of CAZJBR010000032.1, read as the reverse complement.
TCAAAAATCTCTCAAAAAAGACATCCAACCCCTTTTCTGTCATAAAACTCCAAATGAAGTGTAGGTATATAAACATTTCTTTTGTATAAGACACCCCACCATTTCCTATGGAAACTCTTATCGTTGTATTTATATTAATCATATATATTTATTTTCTATATAGAAAGATAGTGAAGTAAAGTAAAATAAGAGTGAGTGCAACAATACAAAAAACAAACCTCCACTGGAAAAATAGGGGTGGGTTTTATATTATTTATCACTACAAAATAATAAAAAACAAAACATTTTTAAATTAGAGTGATTAACTATGAAAAATGCCCGCATCAAACACAAACGAGTCGCTAAAGAAGCTTGGATTGAACAGCTATGAGCTCAGGCTCTGGACAGCTCTGCTTTCCAGAGGAGTTTCAACGGCGGGAGAGCTTTCGGATATAGCGAACGTCCCGAGATCCAGAAGCTATGATGTCCTCGAATCGCTTGAGAAGAAGGGATTTGTGATAATGAAGCTCGGCAAGCCTATAAAATATATAGCAGTACCACCCAAAGAGGTAGTTGAAAGGGTGAAGAAGAACGTGCAGGATTATGCCAAGGAAGAAGTAAAGAAGTTAAGTGATTTAAGAAACACTGAGATCATTAACGAGCTTAGCACTTTGCATACGCAAGGCGTTGAATTGGTTGAGCCTGCCGACCTTAGCGGTTCTCTGAGGGGAAGGCATAACTTATACAATCATTTGGA
>CAZJBR010000031.1:5647-6328 GCA_964544435.1 uncultured Methanosarcinales archaeon | reverse complement strand
AATTCCATTGCAGCTTGAGCTTTATTATTGAATATTTTAGAAATCTTCATCAATCCTTCACCTCATTTTTAAAGTCATCTTGTTTTGAATACTTATTAAATAACTAATATTTAAATCTTTCCAAGTTAAGAGCGTCCTACTGGCTAAATAAACTGCTAAATGAACACTCCAATTAATTTTCCAACCAAGCTCTCTGCTATAAAATAAAGAGCCAAAGACACAGCTATAAAAATTGGGATGTACTTAACGCCTGATTTAACCTCGCCTTTCTTAATTGTTGAAATCATCATTGCAGAAAACAATGAAGTCAGAACTAATGAAGTAACAGCGAAGATCTTGAAATCCCTCTGTGATACTCCAGTCCCTGAAAAACTCAGCGCAATGCCCACGCTTGATGCGATTTTTGTAGTGCTTCCTAAAGTAGTGCCGAGGTTCTTAACAACCTCTATCATAATTTCCGACAAGGCAAACAGAAGCGGAGCGGCGGCAACGCTTGCAAACGTGATGAATATTACATAAGTTGTGACGTTTGCAGACATCTCCTTCATCATGGACTTCTGCTCCTGTATGTCAACTGCTATCCTGCTAAGCAGATAGCCTATCCTGCCTCCTGCTTCCACACCCTCATTTATCATGCTGACAGTCCTCTTTAAGGTGCGTGAGTCATATCTTGAGGCGAAC
>CAZJBR010000031.1:0-5476 GCA_964544435.1 uncultured Methanosarcinales archaeon | reverse complement strand
TATCCATAATGCAAATATCAAAAGAATGAAAACAAAAATCCAAAGCACAATCATCGACGCAGCTACTGTTCCCCATGTTATGCCGTACGTTATGGAAAAATAATAAATAAGATAAACCGATATGATGAGGTTTATCAATACCGCGATATTAAATAAAGTTCTTGATAGTTTTTGGACGCTTATCTCCAGCCCTGCCCTTTCTATGTAGTCCTTTATCCTTTGCCTTCTCTCCTGCGCAATTAATCTCTTTTGCTGCAACTGCTTGAACTTTTTTTTTAATGAATTGATGCTATTGCCTGGATTAGCTGCATCGGCCTTTTTCTTGAATATGCTTTTTATTTTAAACATGGCGCTTCAATACGGTCCAGTATGCACATCAAAACTCAATAGCAGGCCTGGAGAATTTTACCATTGATATAAACATGAATTGCACGAACCCGAGGAATCCTGCAAGTGCAAGCAGGATTGTCAGGCTCAACTCAAACTGTATGAAAGAAGAAAGGATTACCAGCATTGTCATGCCTAAGGAAGGCAATATTACAGCCACTATCATATAAAACATCGCCAATGGATTAAGCTTTTTTCCGTACTTGTTGACTTCAGTTACTTGGTCTTTTGTTATCTGCTCCATGACGGAATAAAGTGATTTTGCCACGTCAGAGCCCGTCCTTATGGAGTTTATAATCTGCCATAATATCTTTCTTAATTCGTCAGACGGGACAAATTCCACTGCCTCATTTAAGGCGTCTTCCATGCTCGTGCCAAGGTCGACTTTATCTATTACTTCCTTGCAGTACTTCCCGATAACTTCGTAATTTCTCGAGACGTTGATCATTGCGTTGTACAAGGGAACGCCGGATTCAAGCTCAATGATGATAAACCTGCCGGCAAATACAATCTCCTTGCTTATCTCTTTCTCTTTCTTTGCTATCCTTACATCGGGCAGCCTTATCATATAAAAGAACATTACTGCAAATACCACAGGCACGATCAAAAACAATATGCCGGTTAATACGTCAAATTTCGCAAGCAGCAAGAACAGCACAACAACCAGTCCTGTTGTCATGTAAAAAGCGGCAACAAACGTCCTCTTGATGAATTCTTCCGGCTTGTCGTCCATGCCGGCTTGCTTCAGCTTACCTTTAAGTCCGGGAAATGTTTTTGCAATCCTTTGGAATAGCGTGTTTAAATTTCCAGCTTTCATCTTAATCACCCAAAAGCCTGTTCCTTTTTACAGAATCTATCAAGCTATCCCTATTGGTGTAATACTCTGCCATTACCCTTCCGACAGTGTTCACCGTGTTTATTTTGTTCTTTACAAGCCATTTCAACACTTCTTGTTTCTCGTTTAAAGACCTAATCAGCTCGCTTCCTGTGAATCCCGTAAACATCTCTATTGTGCTCAGCAATGCCTTTGAATTCGCAACTTTCCTCAATATGCCCTTTTTTATGTCCAGCTGTATAAGAACATTCGGTTCGGCATCTGGCAGTATCTCAGATATTTGAAACGTTTTTCTTTCCCCTGTCCTCCTGTTCCTGTACTGCACAACTATCATGGATATTGCAGGCAGCATTGTCTGTCAGGCCTCATTCTCAGAGAATTAACAAGCAAATCAAGCATCGAGACTTCTCCCTTGCCTTCCGGATTTGGCAGCCTTGTAAGCATAGGCACCCAATGAAGGAATTTCGGCAGCTGTATTTCTCTTGTGTCTTCTATGCTTATAACTCTTTGATTAGGCGGGAAAAAATTTGCCACTACGTTTAGCATTGACGTTTTTCCGGTTGCGGTTCCCCCTGCAATTAATGTCGAAAGCTCGTATTGCACTCCAAGCCAGATTAATGCGGCAGCTTCTGTTGAAATTGTGTTGTCCTGGATGAAGTCTGTAATTGTCCATGGTTTGGCTGCAAATTTTCTCAATGTTATTGTATTGCCCGCCACAGAAATCGGCTCCAGAGTGGCGTTTACCCTATCGCCTCCCTTTAAGTGCGCGTCCATTAACGGCTCCAGTATTGTCAGCTGCCTTCCCACCCGTCTTCCGATCATCGTGGAGTAATGCCTAATTTGATCTTCGCTTGCGAGCATTATATTCGTCTTCAGCCAGCCCAGCTTCACATGATACACCCAAACAGGATCTTGAGCGTCATTGACTGCTATCTCTTCCAGATTAATGTCATCCATCAATATTTCGATGCTTCCCAATCCAAGGCTTCTTTGTATAAGGTAAGACTTAAGGAAGTTTGTTGTCTTTTCATCTCCTCCCTTATCTTTTCCAGTATTATCTCTGTATTCTTGCTTATGCTGGAAATGGAAACATCATATATTGGCACAAATTCGCCCCTTTTTTTGTATATGTTGATCGTGATTGGTATGCCGTCAGAAACAAAGTTGTACGTCGCCAGAATCTTTACATCCTCTTTTTTGACATTCACGCGGCTTATATCAGAAATCTGCTGCTTGGCAGGCTCTTTTTTTTGGATTGGCGGAAGCCCGGTTACTCTTACCTCGCCTTTCGGCTCTTTCAGATTTACATCTGTATGTGCTGCGCTGCCTTTTTCATGCTTCTTAAAACTAAAATGCTTTAGCAAAATCACACCTCTTTTTTGGACAAATATCAAACCCAATGCATTAATGGAAAACTGAAATCAGTTTTTTGAGCTCGATCTCAAATACGCTTTTCTTCTTGTCAACTTCGCTGAACTTCTTCTCTAAATCAACCATCTCCTTGCCAATATCACCTTTCTTCATAGTCAGCTGGAAAGACTTTGCCTTTTTTATTAGGTCCATGAGATTTTTTTCCAGGTCGTCGCGGTCCTTGTTCACCTTGTAAATTAAGTCCATAGCAACCAGCTTTTTTTCAAACAAGCTCTTGAATTTGCCCGTCACGCTTTTTGCGCTCGAGACGCTTTTCTCGTTTTCAGCTATCTTATTTAGAATCTTGTCCTGGAGTTCAATGACTTTTTTTTCCTGCTCCCTGCTCTTCTGGATTAGAGGTTCTATCACAACCTTCTCTTCATTAACGCGCTGCTTGATGCTGTCAATCAAAAGCCCGAGCCTTCGTATGTGCGATTCCGAGTCCTTTAACGCGGTGTTCCCAGCTGAAATCTTTTTTTCTATCAATGCGGTCATGCTCTTCAAATCCTCAAGCTTCTTATTGAGCATTCTTTCGCTTTCTTCCAAAGACACAGCATCTGCTTTTTCCTTAACCAGCGATTCCTGCTCCTTTTTCATATCGGTCATGAGCTCCAAGTACTTTTTTTGTTCTGTTGAAATCTGCTTTGCAAACTCCTCCATCTTGATTTTTGCCTCTCTTCTCTGCTCTTCCACCTGTTTGCGCAGCTCCTCTTTTAACTGCTGGTACCTTTCCAGCTCTCCTAATTCGTTTCTCACGCTTTCCAAGTCCAGCCCGAGATCATTCTTCAATTTGTCAAATTCAGACTTTACATTCTTAAGCTCATCAGCCTGCTTCTCAAGAAAGCTTAAGCTAAACTCTGCCTTCCTGACGAATACATCTTTTTTGGTTGTGAACTCCTTTGCCTTTTCTTCAACTTCCTTTTTGTTAAGTTTCCTGTCGACAAGATAGGGCTTTGTCAGCTTGTATTCAACGCTTATTATGCCCTCTTCTTCAAGAAAATCAACCCATTCCTGAATCACGGTTGTGCTCACTCCTAATTCTTTTGCAGCATCCGGCAGCGCAACCCTGCCTCTTTCCTTGACAATCTTAACCAGCTTGTCTACACCAGTCTCTATTATACTGCTTTCTATTTCCATATTACCTGATTTTTGTTATGAGATATTTAAAAATCTTATGTTTTTTAGTGGTCTGTTAAATCTCTGGCCGCTTAATAATCTTTTTTTGGCTTAAATTGTTATATTTGTAACCTGATACGTGCCCAAATGACCTTCGTCGATTTTAAACCAGTCAGGGGTGTTATTAATCCTGAAATTCGTGGTAGTTTTTGTTCCAAAATATATGTAATCGACAATGCTCCTGTCTTTGATTGGCAGGCCTTGCCGCTGAAACTCCTCCAAGTTCACAAGGCTTTCTATGCCAAAGGTTGAATTTTCAAGGCTGCCCTGAAGTCTCATCAGAAAGCTCGGCGAGTCATTATGGCTAATATAATATGAGTTGTTCGCATGCATCAAAAGATTGTCTACATTGCCGTTCACAACAAAATTTGTTATGTTTGAGGCGATAATTGCATTGGTTACTCTGCCTTTGCTGTTTATTACATAAAGCGGGTCCTCGAATCCGGCAATGCCTATTCTTGTTACTAAATATCTTTCCCTCACCCAGTAGCTCGTGTTCATTTCATCGCCAATGTAGAGGCTCAAGCTTAGCCCTATATCTACATTCCACGGGTCGGTATGGTTCAATCTTACGTCGTTCACACTGAAGTTAAATTTCACGTCTATTTTTTTTGCCTCGGCAGAAATCCTGTCTGCCCAGTCCGTAAAAGTGGAGTCTTTCATTAAGCTTAGCTGCACATTATTAATTGTGCCATTAAGAAAAGCCTCTTTAAACCTGGAATTAACATCATCTATATAAGTTCCATTGGTAGTTATGTGCTGATTAAAGCTCAGCAAAGTCCTAAATCCAGCAATATAGGCGCCTTTATTCAGATCTTTTTCAACATCCTTTATGAAAAAATTAACTGTATCTATCCTTGTCTGCACAACTTCCATTTTATCTCTAAGCCTGTACATGCTGTAGGCTCCATAAGACACTAGTATCACTATTGTGAGCGCAATCGCCGCTGTTGTATAAAAAATCGCCTTTTTCCCCATTATTACTCCCATACTTGTATCTCAATTATCGCTGGCCCCCAAAGAGACGGAACTTTTGATACAGTTAAGATATTAATGTTCAGATTACTTTCATCTATCTTAACTTCAAGTTTGCCATCCTTGTCTATGTCCAGGTTGCTGAATAATTGGAATACTCCATTATCCAGAGCGTCGTTTGAATCATATGTTTTCCCTGCAAAACTGCAAATATCAGCGCCGCTATAGCTTGAAGGCACTTTTATTGTGGAGGCAGAGCCGTCCTCAAAATTGACTGTCCAGGAGCAGCCGTCTGATTTGGCTACAACAGCGCTGTAATCGGCAAAGCCGTTGAGCAATAAATTATATATCACTCTGCTGTCGTTTGAGCCGCCGCTTGAAGCTGTTGAATTTACACCTGCGCTTATGACAATGCTGTTGCTCCCCGTATTTATACTTTCTACAGGAATATTGACAGCAAATGGGTCGCCCAGAATTAGGTAGTTATTCCCAAAATCCGCCAGCCGATAAACATTATTTCCATTAATTACAAGATTATCAGTCCATTTTGTGCCGGAATAAGATGTAACTTTAGCTTCTGATACGGAAGTATTCGGGTATATTGTTAATGTGCCAGAAGAAATATTGTTTCCAAATCTTTCAGTTTCAAACCCTAACGGCACTTTGTTGAATTGAGATTCCAGCGGAGTGTAA
>CAZJBR010000030.1:0-6365 GCA_964544435.1 uncultured Methanosarcinales archaeon | reverse complement strand
CAAAAGATGAGCTAAGGGAGTCCTACAAAAATAAGAGCAAGCATCTGGATTGGGGGCAAGCGGAATCAGGCGAGGCTCGTCATAATTTAGATTGGATGAATGGCATCAATTATTCAAGGGCTCTTACCTCCGCAATAAAAAGCGTCGGCGCTTTCAAGATAATGTCGACTGGCAGGGTGCAGGGCCCTGCGCTGAAGATAATTGTCGACAGGGAAAAGGAAATCAAGGCCTTCAAGCCAACTCCGTTCTGGCAGATTCAGCTGACAGCCGAGCATAACGGACAAACGATAACTGCGTGGCACTCGCAGGACAAATTCTGGGAAAAAGAAAAAGCTGCCGAGGCGGTAGCCAAAACAAAAGGGCAAAAAGAAGCGAAAATTGACAAAGTGGAGAGAAGGCAATTCAGCCAATCACCACCTTCGCCGTTCGATTTGACGACGCTGCAGATGGAGGCTTACAGGTGCTTCAACATTTCCCCGAAAGAGGCTCTTGAAATAGCGCAGGAGCTTTATACGTCAGGGCTCATCTCTTATCCCAGAACATCAAGCCAGCAGCTGCCTGAATCAATCGGCTATGAAAAAATCCTCAAGGATCTGGCAAATGAAAAGCATTATGAAGCATTGGCTAAGGAACTTCTGAAAAGACAGAGCTTAGTGCCGAACAACGGCAAGAAAACAGACCCGGCGCATCCTGCAATATTTCCTACAGGCATTGCAGCAAAAGGGCTGAACGGCAGGGAAGCCAAAATTTACGACCTGGTTTCAAAAAGGTTTCTTGCAACATTTGCCGAGCATGCTGTAAGGGAAACTATGCTTGTGGATATTAACTGCAATGGGGAATTTTTTGTTTCAAAAGGCACAAGGACATTAGAGAAGGGATGGCATTTGTTCTATGCGCCATATGTTCAGCTGGAAGAAACAGAGCTGCCAAACCTCAAGCAGAATGATATTGTTAGAGTCAATAAAATTGAATTGCTCAGCAGGGAAACCCAGCCGCCGAGAAGATACACTCCTGCATCCATAATAAAAGAGCTTGAAAAAAGGGACCTGGGAACCAAAGCGACGCGCTCGGAAATTTTGGATACTCTGTTTAAGCGAGGCTATATTCATGGAAAGGCAATAGGAGCAACCGGACTGGGACTTTCAACAATAGAAACGCTTGAGAAGTACTGCCCAAAAATAATTGACGAGGAATTGACAAGGCATTTTGAAATAGAGATGGACAACATAAGGGAGATGAAGCAGAAAAAGGAAGAAATCTTGGATGAGGCAAAAGATGCCATAACAAAGATAATAGCTGACTTCAAGAAGCATGAAAAAGAGATTGGGGCTGAGCTGTACAAGGCCAATAGGGCAACCCAAGACGAGATGGCATTACTTGGGGTCTGCCCAGTGTGCAGGAACGGGAATATGCATATAAGAAGGGGTAAAAAATGGTATTTTGCTGCATGCTCAAAATATCCGGATTGCAAGACCATTTTCAATTTACCCTCTAATGCATTATTAAAGCCTGCTAAAGCCGTATGCGAAATATGCAAATATCCAAAGATCACCACTATTAAAAAAGGAAAGCGCCCGCAAGATTTCTGCATCAACCCTGAATGCAAAAGCAAGTATGCACAGGGAGAAGCTGGAAAAGAAGCAAAGGCCATCGCCAAAGGCGAACTGGAAAAACCTTGCCCGAAATGCGGAACAGGAAGAATAGTTTTGAGGAAAAGCATCTATGGCAGCTTTTACGGCTGCAATCAATTTCCTAAATGCCGGTATACTGCCTCATTAACTAATGATAAATCTGGCGGCGCGACCCCAGAATGAATCCTCCGCATTGTATTTTTGCTCTTTCTTTTTGCAATCGAATGTTTTTCCCGCTTTAACGTTGTAATATGATGAATTACCTTATTTCCTCTGGCGGCAATCAATTAACAAAATTGTGGTCCAGCTAAATGCCCTTCTTAATATTCTTTATTATTTGAGTTTCAGCATCAAAATGGATATATAATAATTAAGTAATAAAATATATTTTGTAAGTAAAAAGTTCTAATATTTTCATAAGACCTTTTACACATATGATAAGTATTAATCCTTAAAAAATAGAAAGATTTATATACTTTTTACATAAATTATAAGTAAAAATACTTAAAAATGAGCAAAAAAAGTGCTAAAAAACTGTCAGATAGCCAGGAAATCAATAGAGACGGATTTCTAAGTTCTATTAAGCGAGACAGGGCATTTCAAATTTTTAAATTGGCGCTTGACGAGATAAAAGCCAAATATAACGCCGATTCAAACGAGATTTTGAGTTTGACGGAAGGAAAGCCGGTTGCAAAAGAAATTCTGATTCCTGTTTCTGTTTTTAAATTCAGGGAATTAAGCGCCTTGGAATCAATATGCAAATACCTGAAGGAGGAATTGGAATTTAACTACAGCAGGGCTGCATTATTGCTGAACAGGGACAGCAGGACAATCTGGACAACGTACAACAATGCAGCAAGAAAATACAAAGAAAGGCTGCCCCTGGAAGACTCAAGATTCTTCATTCCGATTAATGCGTTGAAGAACAGAAAATTGAGCGTTCTTGAATCAATCATCAGCTACCTAAAGGAGAACTTCAATCTGCGCTACAGGGAAATCGCGATGCTGTTGAACCGGGATGAAAGGAATATTTGGGCAGTTTACAGCCGGTACAAGAAGAAAAATGGATAATAAAAAAATAAAATTATTGACGGGGAATCTGATAAGGATAGAAGAAGCTCTGAAGCAGTTTAGCCATCGCAGAAATGAATCCATCAGGGCGTTTAATGAATCAAGCGACGGCGATAGTAAACAATCAAAAAATCCAGAATACCTAAAGCAGCTGCAAGACAAAATCTATTACTTGGATAGGTGCATTAAAGTTTATGAGAAACATGCCGATGAATGCAGGTCACTTTTAATACGAGAGCAGGAAATCAAAACAAAAGAGAAAAAACCAGCAGCAAACGCCATAAGCAGAAAAACATTAATAAAATATGCGCTGCCTTTGGCAATGCTGATAATTGTGCTCAGCAGCGTGTTTTTGCTCAGGCCCTCGATCACGGGCCATGTTATCTTAAGCAAAGAAACTGTGCAAAACAAAAGCATTAACCTTGAGATAAACCAGAGCGGAAACTACACTTTGACCTTAGACAGGCCTGTGGACATCAGCTCAGTTAAAGCAAGCGGCAGCGTTATGGGCAACGGTACTGTAAAAATTTATATAGAAAAAGACAGCAGAAGGTATTTAATCTACAAAAACAAATGAAAATATGCAAAATATTATTAACTCCGAATTTATAATATTAAAATGAATCGCATGCTAAGCAAAAAAAAGGCGGCAAAGAAGGCTGCAGTTAAACAAAGCGTCAGCACTGGCGCAGTGATAGCAGTGGTGTCCCTGATTATATTGGGCATATTGCTGTTTAAAAAACCGACCATAACAGGAAAAGCTGTCCTTGGCGCAGAAACAGTTTATTCTGAAGACCTGAACATCAATAAAAATGAAAGCGGCGTCTATGAATGGCAGGTAAAAAATCCCGGCAATATGAAAGCCGTCAAGGTAACAGGCTCTGTAAGCTCAAACGGAACTGCCAAAGTGTTTATCCAGAAAGGCAACCAAAAGCTTCTGCTGTTTGACAGCACAAAGCAATTATTTGACATCGACATTCATGTTCTCCCCGAATACAAAAGCGTGTTTCAGGGGGACGAGATACTGGTGCAGATAGCTTTGCTTAATTTAAGGGGCTTTGGGGCAGGCAATGTGACTGTGAAGTATTCGATAAAAGACGCAAAAGGAAATCCGATTGCCAGCGATGAAGAATCAATATTTGTGGAAACGCAGGCAAAATTCGTAAGAAAGCTTGTGATGCCTGCTGACATAAAAACAGGCACTTATGTGGCTTCTGTTGAAGTTTATAGGGATAAAAGCATACTTGGAACAGGCTCAGACACGCTTGAAGTAAAGTCAAAATATGAATACAGGTACCAGCCCAGCTTAAGATATTACATAATTGGGATTGCGGGCATAGTGGCTTTGGCCATAATATCTATTTTGATTATGAACTTCTTAAAGTCAATGAAGAGGAAGAAAAAAATCGCTGAATTGAAGAAAACAGTGCCGGATGAAAGAACGGCAAAATTGAAAAAAGAGCTGAGCGCTATCGAGGAAGCATTCAAATCAGGGTTCATATCTCGAGAAAGCTTTGAAAATCAGAGGAAAAGGATTAAAGACAGACTAAAGGTGAAGAAAGAATGACGCCTTATTTCTTCAAGTAGTTGCCCTGCCAAGATTCTTAAATAGCAAGGGCTTTCCCTTAATAGTTGGGGGTAATTTCGATAGCAACGATAAATTTTATAGGAGCAATAGCCATGTTAAGCTTAATCGTGCTAGCTGCAAACGCTGCCGAGGAGAATGGAAATGAAAGCATTGCCAGTGACGATCCATATTCAGATAACTCAATTGACGCCAATGGCGAAGAACTTGAGTTCAATACCGCCCCTGAACAAGAGACTGCCGCTTACGTCTATAAAACCAATGAAGATGCGCAAGATGTAATTAATTCAGCAGAGACAAATCCTTCGGATATATTGAGAAAAGAGACCTCTGCTGCTGCCAGTTTTGGAGTATACCTGCAGATAGTGGGATAGGATTATAAAGTGTTTATTTCTTGCCTGCCTGACTTTTGTTTAAGCTCCCTTTTGCTTTTGCAAAGTTCCTGATGAGATGCTCCATTAACTCAAATGGGATAAAGAGTCCGCCGCAAACCACCCAATTGCCGGAGTTATTCTGCCTTTTTTCATGAACACATACAAAATCGCCTTTAGCCTCCCTCAGCAGGCCAATGGAGTAGAGAGCCTTGTCTTGGTTATAGTCATTCAAATGGATTGCCTTCCCAGGGGGGTAATACACATCTAGATTCCCGCGGGATATTTTATGGCACTGCGCAGTATAGCTTAATACTTCAAGATGATGCCACACTGTAGAATACGTAAGGCCTGACGATTCCCTAATCTGCGAAATTGTTATGCCTTCGGGATTAAGCTCGAGTATCTTGCCCAATAGGTTGCGTATGTACTCCTCTTTCTCCTTCGCGGAAAGAACTTTGAAGGCTTCCTGCTTCAGTATCTCTTTCGGTAAGTTGATTTTGGACATTTTCAGGCGTATAATTCTAATGTTTTGTATATAAAGCTATTGTTTTCTTCGTTTGCATTCAGGTTATGCATGCCCAAAAAATAGAAAAATAGATATAGGCGTTATAAATATTATAAGAATTATGGCAGACACCACAATTTCGGTAAGCAAGAAATTCCATGACTGGCTGAAGAGCAAAGGCGCGAAGGGAGAAAGCTATGAAGATATAATTAAAAAAGTGCTTAAGACTGAGTTTTCTCGAGAGCTCGTCAGCGTCAAAGTGGCTGCGGCATCGACGAGCAGCGACAGCTCAAAACCAAAAGCAGCGCCTAAAGATGTGAAGAAGGCAGCTGACGTTTCTCCAGTCAAAGCAATGGTAAAAGAGAAGCCAGCGCCGAAGAATAAGAAAACATCGGTTAGTGAGAAGAAAACAAGCTCCAAGCCTGCCAATGACTCCAAAGAGCTTAAGCAGTGGAGATATGAGAAAAATTTGGAACTGCAGCAATTGGAAACAGAGCTTAAATTGGCAAAGCTTTCTAACGATGCTGCAAAGGCAAAGGAGTTTAGCAATTCAATAGCACAGCTTAAGTATCAGCTAGAGCAGAGAAGGTGATAATATGGTACTTATAAAATATATTTTTCTACTTACATAATATATTTTCATTTGAATGATTATTTGATTATTCTATTGAAACGGATTGTTTGGCTGCATTAGGCTATTCATTTAGATACTTTACGGGTTAAATTGGCCGTATTACGAGTTATTTCGAGTGAATTATGAGATATGGCTTTTATAACTGTCACAAAGAGATGATATTATCCAAAAGACTTTTGTAAGAGTTATAAGCGGCATAGGCGATGTATAACGCAATAGTTTGAAGCGCAGATAATTTCTTTTACAGAACGCTCTTGCGGACAAAGCTTTCAATAGCAAGCTAATAATCATTATATCGCCTATAACGCCAATATCCAGATTTATTTTTAAAAGCCATAATTTATATTTAAACTATAAAGCGAGTTATACATAGGCAGAGTATAAGATTTATAGAGGATATAACCTAGATAGGGGCGATAGATTGGTGTTATTGAATAATGATAGGTAAATGTGGGGATAATACTGCTATAGCTGCAAAATGTGGCCTTTTTACATCCATTTTAACGGCTAATTCCTGCCTAAAATGATTAATAAAGCAAGTATACTTTTTACTTATTTAATATTT
>CAZJBR010000029.1:5160-6540 GCA_964544435.1 uncultured Methanosarcinales archaeon | reverse complement strand
AACCTTTCTATTGCTGCTTTTTCTCAAGAATTTCGCTGATGATCTGCTCAACCTCGTTTTGAGTAACAAACCTAATGGGGTTCCATAAATTTATGTACTTCTCAAGCACCTTGACCTCTTCTTTTCTCGCAACATTTTGCAGCTCTTTTATGACAAGAAGCAATTTGTCCCTCAGCTCCTGGATCTCCTTTCTTATCTCATTTATATCGGAAGTGAGTGTTTTTATTTCAGCAGAATAATGCCGGTTCTTTGCTATGATATTCTCTTCCGTAATCTGCAGAAATCTTCTTAGGTTTGTAAAGCCCTCCTCAATCAGCCTTAATCTCCTGCTTAAGGTGTTTATGTCATCTGTAACATTGCCTAAATCGGGCCCTTGAGGCTGCTGCGCATGGCCAAAATTCAGAATTCCCTCGTGCTTTTTAGGCGGTGGCGGCAAAGTTGATGGAGTGATTTCCAATTTGACCTCTTTTTTGGTTATAATTTTGAACTATTTATTTAAACTTTGTTATTTATAGAGAATTTTGAATGAAATCGGAAAACAATGTATTTTTCAAAGTTCTCTGTAATAATCCTTCAGATCTCTTTCAATCTTGTAAACTTTTTTTGCATCCTTGACAATGCTTAGGTCAACTTCCTTAATTAGCACTCCTTCTTTATTATTCTCAAGCATGGATCTTGTTCCATAAAACGGCAAGGCAATCTGGGTTCTGCCCAGCAAAATATCTTCAGAGCTAAAACTGCAGGCAGCATTTACATAGACAAGCACGGAATGGCTTTCAATAGCCCTTGCAGAAACCAAAGCGTCAACTTCTCTTGGAGCCTCATTTTTAAAATACTTGTTGCTGTAAATCCAGTCGTAGGAGGGTGATTTTGCGCACCAAAATGACGGGCAGAATATGATTTCAGCGTTTTTCAGCATAAGTTTTCTTGTTATTTCGGGATACAGCAGATCGCGGCATATCTCTATTCCGATATTGCCGATTTTTGTCTTGAAAACTGAAACTTCATTTCCCGATGCTAAATATTCTGCCTCGGACTTCTGCACCAAATGGTTTTTTTTATAGCTGCCCTCAATGCCGCCTTTGCCGTCGAATAAATAGCTTATGTTAAAAAAACGCCCATTGATTTTTTCTATTATTGAACCCATAATGGAATAAATGCCGTAGTCTTTTGATAATCTGGAAAATAATTTTTTTGAATCAACCGGTATTTTAGCATCATATTTTTCTTTTTTTAACGGTCCTGTCAGAAATATTTCCGGGAAGCATATAATATCGCAGCTTCTTTTATTCGCAATTTTAAAGAATTTTTCGACGCCGCTTAGATTATTATTGAAGTCCTTGGATACTTTAGATTGGACAGCGCAGATTTTGATTGATG
>CAZJBR010000029.1:0-5060 GCA_964544435.1 uncultured Methanosarcinales archaeon | reverse complement strand
TATATTATAAACTAATATAAACTATAGAAAATAATATAGAATATATATTATAATATATTTTGCCGATGAAAAAGCCGATAAGCGCCACCATAGATCAAGATTTGATTAATTGGATCGAAAGGGAGATTAATGATACTAAAAAATATCGGAATAAGTCGCATTTGATAGAAGTTGCAATCGAAACATTGAAATCAAGAAAAGAAAAGTGATTCCAAAGGGGCGGATTGAAATAAATAAAATAACCAATACAAATCAAAAAAAGAGGTGGAGAAATAATGGCATTGTTTGGCGAAGTAAAAAAACCATTTACCTATGACGTTTTAAGGGAAGGAGAGGAAATAATAGTAATGGTTGATTTGGAGCAATACCCCCATATACCTTCTATTGAAGATGACCCTGTCTGTATGTCACGGACCATGGACATTCTTGCAGAAGCAGGAACAGCGACAAAGATTGTTTACTCGCAAAAAAGGAATTATGAGTACGACTACAGCCAGACATCAATGATTCAGGAAATTGCATATCTCTATATGCAGCTGACGAAAAGAAGGGACGTTTTTAGCCTCGGCAACCTGCTGTCAGACCCAAAATGCACGAAATGGGCAGCCCAGTGGTATGCAAACATACAGAACATCACAGCTGATTTGCTGAAAAGGGACCCAATAGGGGCATATGTTGAGCTGAAAAGAACCGTAAGGGACGAGAGGATAAACATTGACAGGACGCTTGACCAGAACTACATCCAATGCGCCCAAAAATACATTTCTATTCTGCAGTATTTAATGAGCCTGATGGAAAAAACCAGGCTTATTTCAGCGGCAAGGCAGTATCTGCCGGGATACAAGATCGGAGATCGCGGAGTATACAGGAGGATATTCACGCCAGACATAAGGCCGGACTTCATGTTCACAAAACTGATGGCGACTTTTCCGGCTGAAGGCGAAGAGATTGACAACTACCAAATTGACAAGAACACAGAAGTCACGATTTTTGAGCTGCCGGACAATGTTCAGTACTTGTACCATTTAATGCCTCCTGAGTTCAAGTTAAGCGAGGAGAAATACGAGATTCTTGACACGGCAAGGAAAATAATGGCGGAGCACAAGCCCACAAGGCAGGAATTCATAGATCCCGAAAGAATGCGCCAGGTTTTCTACAACATAGGCTCTGACCTAATTGACGAGCTGATTAACTACCGCAATCTGAGATTTTCATCTGCAGAAATAGATGAAATGACAAAAATATTGGTAAGGTACACTGTTGGCTTTGGGCTGATAGAGGTGCTTTTGCAGGACGAAAAGGTGCAGGACATTACAATAAACTCACCGCTTGGCGAAATACCGATGTTCATAGTGCATCAGGACTATGCAGACTGCAAAACAAATATAATCCCAACTGTGCCAGAGTCCGAGTCATGGGCGTCAAAGCTCAGGCTTTTGTCAGGCAGGCCGCTGGATGAAGCAAACCCTATTCTTGACACTGAGCTTAGCATTCCCGGCGCAAATTCCAGAATTGCCGTTGTCGCCCCTCCTCTTAATCCGAGCGGCTTGGCCTTCTCTTTCAGAAGGCATCGTGACAAGCCATGGACCTTGCCTTTGTTCATAAAAAACAAAATGATGAATTCCTTGGCAGCAGGCATTCTTAGTTTTTTGATAGACGGCTCAAGATCCATGCTTATTGCCGGCACAAGAAGCGCGGGAAAAACAAGCTTGCTTGGCGCAGTGCTGGTAGAGTTGATGAGAAAATATCGAGTTATAACCATAGAAGACACTCTCGAGCTACCCACTAACTCATTAAGAAAGCTTGGCTACAACATTCAGTCAATGAAAGTAGCTGCTGCGCTGACAAAAGGAACAAGCGAAGTTCCTGCAGACGAAGGCATAAGGACAACATTAAGGATGGGAGATTCTGCCTTGATTATTGGGGAGATAAGGAGCAAGGAGGCATTGGCTTTGTACGAAGCAATGAGAGTTGGAGCGCTGGCAAATGTTGTTGCGGGCACCATACATGGAGACTCGCCTTATGGAGTCTTTGACAGGGTAGTAAATGACCTGCAGGTGCCAAGAACAAGCTTCAAAGCTACTGACGTTATAGTTGTGGCAAATCCCGTCAGGAGCGCTGACGGGCTCCATCGCTGGAGAAGAATAACCCAAATAACAGAAGTAAGAAAGCACTGGGAGCAGGATCCGTTAGTCGAGAAAGGCTTTGTTGATCTTATGAGGTATGACTCAAAAAAAGACGTCTTAGAGCCAAGCGAAGAGCTGATTAACGGCGATTCCGAAATTCTTAAAGCGATTGCCGGCAATGTCAAGGAGTGGGCAGGCAACTGGGACGATGTCTGGGACAACATCGCTTTAAGGGCGAAGATAAAGGAAACTTTGGTTGATTTCGCTGCAAAGCAGAATTTGCCAGAACTTCTGGAAGCAGACTTTGTGATACAAGGCAATGACCAGTTCCATAAGATATCCGAAAGGATAAGGGACGAAATTGGATCGCTGGACTCAAAGCGAATATTTTTTGACTGGAACGAGTGGCTGAAGAGGCACGTCAAGAAAATGGATTTTCACAGCAAACTATAATTTTTTTAATTATATTGATTTGATTTAATGTTAATCAGTTCATTGTGTTATATGGGAAATTAGGAGATTAACAAAATGTACGAAACCCAAAGTAATAACGGCAAATTCATATCCATTATCAAAAATTCAAAATATTAAGGAATCAACCAACAAAAACATCAAAAAAAGAGGTGAAAGAATTACACTTACGGGCAAAAATAATTGAGCAATTGTTGCCCGTTCGTCATAAGCAAAAGACATCATTATGGTTAAAAGCACTCCGTCTTTTGCTTCATTCCAAAACATGCCCCCTGAAATAGACAAGCAGAAATTGTCGTCTTTAATGGAGATTTACAAGGAGCATTTAGAGAGAGAGCTGGGCGCCAAGCTTGAGCCTCAGCCATCTGCCCCAACAACAAAGGAATACCAGGAATTCAAGGCAGAGTTTCTTCCAAAGCACATGACTTTATACGAAAAACTGTGCAACCTCAGCGAGAAAGTACTTAAGATAAAGCCTGACCAAAAAAAGTCAGAGGTTTTGCAGGAAGCAATAGACATAACCCACCTCAACATAACGCCTGCAGGAGCGGTCTCATTTTCGTTTCTGATTCCATTAGTTGCGGCATTATTCGGCTCATTGTTTGCATTTCTGGTTTTTAATTCCATGTTTTTTGTCTTATTGTTTATTGTTGGCACTCTTTGCATGATAAAGCCCCTGGGAAAGGCGCCTGAATTCATAGCAAACAACTGGCGCCTCAAGGCAAGCAATCAGATGGTGCTGTGCATCTTCTATACTGTTACTTACATGAGGCACACATCTAACATTGAAAACGCGCTTGAATTTGCGTCGCAGCATCTCTCTCCTCCGTTGTCCTTGGACCTTAAGAAAGTTCTATGGGATGTCGAGACTGAAAAATACTCTTCTGTGAAAGAGTCGCTTGACATGTACCTTGAGACATGGAAAAAATGGAATATTGAGTTTATAGAAGCGTTTCATTTGATTGAAAGCTCTTTGTATGAAGGGGAGGAATCGAGAAGATTAAACGCCCTTGACAAATCGCTTGATGTGATACTTGACGAGACATACGAAAAAATGCTCCATTACGCCCACAATCTGCAAAATCCGATTACGATGCTCCACATGCTTGGGATCATTTTGCCAATCTTAGGGCTGGTAATTTTGCCGTTGGTTGTAAGCTTTATGGAAAATGTGCTGTGGTACCATCTGGCGGTCATATACAATCTCATACTTACTGTGGTCGTCTATTATCTGGGAAAAAATATCCTGTCAAGAAGGCCTACAGGCTACGGAGACACGGATATTTCAGAAGAAAATCCGGAGCTAAAGAAATACCGCAATATACTCATAAGAATAGGGAAAAATGAATTTCAGATGACCCCAGCCATTATCAGCGTGTTTATTGGCGTGACATTATTCTTGATTGGATTAAGCCCGCTGGTATTCCACGCTATGGAAATTCCTGATTTTGGATTTGGGGAAGATGACGTGTCATCAAGCTGCGGCCGCAGATACTGCTTTCTGGAATACAGGCTCAGCTCCACAACAAACAAAGAGATTGGGCCTTACGGGTTGGGAGCTGCTGTTGCAAGCCTGTTTATTCCGTTGAGCTTTGGGCTTGCAATAGGCATGTACTACAGCCTAAGGTCCAAGAATATAATCAAGATACGGGAAAAGGCAAAACAGCTTGAGATGGAGTTTGCAAGCGCATTATTTCAGCTGGGAAACCGCCTGGGCGACAACATACCCATTGAGATTGCCGTCGGAAAAGTTGCAAGCGTCATGGAAGGCACTGTTTCAGGAAGCTTCTTCCAGCTGGTCAGCATGAACATACAAAGAATGGGAATGAACATTGAAAAGGCAATATTCGACCCTCAGCACGGCGCTCTTGTCTCATTCCCAAGCAACCTGATCGAAAGCTCGATGAAGGTCCTCACGCAGGCAATCAAAAAAGGCCCTTTGATTGCTGCACAGGCGTTGACAAATGTTTCAAGATATATAAAGGAAATACACAAGGTCAATGAAAGGCTTAAGGATCTGATGGCTGATGTTATTTCATCCATGCGCTCCCAAATCAAGTTTTTGACTCCCGCTATTGCCGGAGTCGTGATTGGCATTACGTCTATGATAACTGCAATTCTTGGAAAATTAAGCGCTCAGCTGCAGCAAGTCACTTCATCTGTTGCAGGCTCGGATTCAGCAGCCCCGACTGGAATCCTAGGATTATTTGGAGATGGCATACCTACATATTACTTCCAGCTTATTGTTGGCATTTATGTCGTGCAGATCACATTTATCCTGACAGTAATCGCAAATGGAGTCGAAAACGGCTCTGACAAGTTAAGCGAAAGATACTTGCTTGGCACAAACTTGATAAGAAGCACGATACTTTACGTTTTCATTTCAGGAGCGGTTATGCTGATGTTCAACATAATCGCGGGAAGAATACTGACTGCAACCCTATCTGCTTAAAAAATGGGGCG
>CAZJBR010000028.1:6526-6847 GCA_964544435.1 uncultured Methanosarcinales archaeon | reverse complement strand
AAGAGCTTGGCAAGCATGGCATAACAGTGAACGCCATTGCTCCCGGGTTTATTGACACAGATATACTAAAATCAGTGCCCTTGGCGAAAAAGAAGGAGTTCATAGGATTGATACCTTTAGGGTACCTAGGCCAGCCTCAGGACGTGGCAAATCTTGCTGTGTTTCTCGCTTCCGGCAGGGCAGCCTATATAACTGGGGATGTCATTTGCGTTAACGGAGGGCTCAGATTTTAAAAACCAAAACCACTACTTTTAAATACTTATTCCGATTAGTCTGGATTATTGCACTTTTTGTGCAAAATACTTTGAGAGGTAAATAAAT
>CAZJBR010000028.1:0-6516 GCA_964544435.1 uncultured Methanosarcinales archaeon | reverse complement strand
AGGAGGAAGAGGCAGCTTTAGGCCAAGAAATTTTGCCCCTGTTAAGGTGGGGGACGAGTTGACCGTGAAAATTGAAGCGGTTGGCGAGAAAGGAGACGGCATTGCAAAAAAAGACGGATTCGTGCTTTTTGTGCCAAGCACTAAGCAAGGAGACGAGGTCAAGATTAGGGTGACCAGAGTGCTTCAGAAAGTGGGATTTGCCGAAGTTGTTGGAGAAAAATCCGGCGAAGAATCCCAGGCAGAAGAAGCTAGCGAAGAGCCAAAGGAAGAAAGCTACGAGTCTTCTGAAGGGGCTGAAAGCTCTGATTCTGAAGGTAGTTATGGCTCAGAAGACACTGAAAACTTTGGCGAAGAATAGTTAATTTGTTCTTTTTATTTATTTCTTTTTGAATGTATTGGTCAACCTATGCAGAAAATTTATATAGATTTGAATGCAAAAAGATAAATGTTGATGCGACAACTCTTTTTTTAATTGTATTTAATTTTATTCTTATTATTATTGGAGTAGCTTATTGCACTTATTACCTATCGAATAAAGGAAAGAATATAGAAAAAAGTTATGAAAAGCATAAAAATTCTTGGTTTTCTAAAATAATACCAAGTATATACTCTAAGATGATTCATTATAAACGAGTTTTTATTGTAGTTTGTATTTTAATTGTAAATGTACTTATTCTTTTGATAAATATTAAACTTATTCGATTGCTACTTTAAGCTTTTCATGAATCTTTTTTGGATTAGGTTTAAATATGGCAGTTAATTTAGAATATAAATGAGGCTATTCATTGCTATTGATTTCAATGAGCTTAGGGATTATTTTTTTGAATTGCAGTCAATGCTGCCAAAAAATGCAAGGTTAAGCCTGACAAAGTCCTTTCATTTGACGCTTAAATTTCTCGGTGAGGTGCAGCCTGATAGATTGGGTGATATAATAAAGATATTAAAAAACGTAAAATTTGAGCAATTTTATGCCAATCTTGATTCTGTAGGGATTTTTCCCACTGAAAATTACATAAGGGTTGTATGGGTCGGGCTGAATCCGGAAGACAAAATTTTGGAGCTGCAGAAAAAAATAGACGAGCAACTAAAGCCTTATTTCAAGAGAGAAAAAGACTTCAAGGCGCATATAACTCTGGCAAGAGTGAAATATCCTGAAGACAAAAAATCTTTTGTTGAGCAAATTAAAAATATTAAAGTTGAAAAAAAGAAGGCAGTGGTAAATAATTTCAGACTTGTAAGATCGACATTAACTCCAAAAGGGCCTGTTTATGAGGATATGGCTGTATTCGATCCAATCAGTAACATTTTTAAATAAGAATAGTATACCATCTTATATTGCCTATGAGACTATATTGTCTCAACAACTGAGAGGCTATAAAATTCAGTTCAGAATTCTGGACTGTTTGAAATTTCGATAATTTGTAAGTTCAATAATAAATATTTCAAAAAATAAAGGAAAGCGACCTCTTGAACAACAAGTTATTGAGGGAACGCGTATAGTGATTATTGTATTAGTAGGCGAGCCCGAGCGTGTGGCAGACGGCGAGTGCGAGCACTAAATATTGTTGCCGAAGGCAACGGATTAAGATTTTTAGATATTTAATAAAATCTTTTAAAAATGGCCGAAGAAAAATTTTTGGTTCCTAGGGATGTTTACCTGAAGTCTGGCATACACATAGGTACAAAGTTCAGGACAAAAGCCATGGAGCAGTTTATCTATAAAACAAGGCCTGACGGGCTGTCTGTGCTGAACTTGCAGAAGATTGATGAACGGACCAAGGTAGCTGCTTTTTTTCTTGCGCAATATCCTCCGGAAGACATATTGATTGTGTGCAGGAGGGAAAACGGATGGAAGGCCGTCGAGCTTTTCGGGAAACTTGCTGGAGCGAGGGTTTTTGCGGGCAGATATCCTCCTGGAATATTGACAAACCCAAATCTTGAGCAGTACATTGAAGCAAAAATAATGGTTGTTGTTGACGCATGGCCTGACAGGAATGCTGTCTTGGATGCTGTGAGAATTGGAATTCCGGTTGTTGCTTTATGTGATACGAACAACATGTCCAACTTTATTGATTTGGTCGTGCCTTGCAACAATAAAGGGAAGAAAAGTCTTGGTTTGTTTTTTTACATTCTTACAAAAGAATTCTTGAAATTAAAAGGCAAGTTAAATGAGGGGGAAGAATTAAAAGAAAAGATTGAGGACTTTACAGAAGAATAGTCAGATAAAGCTTAGCAAATCTTTAATTGCCTGTTTTATGTCCTTGTTTTGGAATAACACTTCATAAGCCTGCCTGGTCAAAGGCATTTCGATGTTATGGGCTTTGCTGTATTCGTAAACAGCCTTCGTCGTTGGAATGCCTTCAGCAACCATTCCGTGCATTTCCTTTTTTATTTCTTCAATTGCTTTTCCTTTTGCAAGATTTTCCCCCACAAACCTGTTCCTGCTGTGCTTGCTGATGCATGTCGCAATTAAATCGCCAACGCCTGCCAAACCATAGACAGTGCCTCTTTTTGCTCCAAAGTGCCTGCCAAAGTTGTTCATCTCCATTAATCCCATTGTGATTATGGACGCCCTTGTGTTGTCTCCAAAATTAAACCCGTCAACAACCCCGGTTGCTATTGCCGGTATATTCTTCAATGCTCCGCAAATTTCAACTCCGACAACATCATCCAATCTGTATAATTTAAAATAAGGAGCGCCTAAACAATCAG
The DNA here is from genome assembly GCA_964544435.1 of uncultured Methanosarcinales archaeon. Taxonomy (GTDB): domain Archaea; phylum Nanobdellota; class Nanobdellia; order Woesearchaeales; family GW2011-AR4. The sequence continues at coordinate 3,804 of CAZJBR010000028.1, read as the reverse complement.
CAATTATTTTGGATGCTATTTTGTCTTTGCTTGCCACAACGCTTGCAGTCGGCATCTTTTTGCTTACCTCTTCGGCATGGTTTGGTCCTGACAATACAACAATTCTCGTTTTGCCGCCCAATTCCTCTGCTATAACCTCCGACATCCTTTTGGAAGTTGCTGGTTCGATGCCTTTTGTGACGCTTACAATGATTTGATTGCTGAAATAAGGCTTTACCCCCTTCATTGCTTTTCTCAGGAATTCGCTCGGTATGGCGCAAATGATGATTTCGCTTTTTTCCGTGCAGTTTTTTAAAGAATTATCGGCAATGACATTATTTGGTATTTTTATTCCGGGAAGATACTGAATATTCTCTCTTTCAGATTCTATCTGGTTTGCAAGCTCCTCCCTTCTGGCCCATAGCTTGACGTCAAATCCTTTCTCTCCCAGCAAAACCGCTAATGTAGTTCCCCATGAACCTGCTCCGACAATAGAGATTTTTTTCATTTTTTATTTAGATTTTAGATGGTTTATTATTTTCCTGATGGCTGAATTTCTATTTCAATAGTGCTACTTGAACTATAATGCCTATATTTAAATTGACCACTAGATTTTAGTGTCCATCTATGACCTAATCCTCTATAATTTTTCACGAAATTAATTTCTTTCAAAACTGGTTTGTTATCAATTAAAAAGGATGTATCAATTAATAAATATTTATTTTTGTATAAAATAATATTCCACAAGTGATAATCAGATTTATATGGCAAGCTCGTATAACCAGTTTCTAAGTTTTCTTGGTTATTTTCTATCCATCGACCTTCAAGTATTAGAGACTCTATACCAACTTGTTGCATCAATAAGTTAAAGAATACTGCACGATGAAAACATGTACACATATCATAATTAATACATGTACCTAAACTGTAGACCCCCCTCTTATTAGCTTCTTCCCACTTTTGTACATCGGGTTTTAATTCTTTGATTGTTAAATAAGAGGCTTTTTCAACAGTACTTGAGTTTTCTTGTTTCTTAATCCAATTAAAATAATTTTTAAGTTCTGAATATTTAATCAATAAATACTGAGTCATCAAAATAATTTGAGACTTAACTAATGTATTGTCTGGAATAAAAGTTGATAAACTCATTTGTTTTTTACCTAACCATTGAAGGTACTCCAACAAAGAACTATCAATTATGCCTTCCAATTGTGGTTTAAATAATTCCAATTGTTTTAGATACTCATCATTGTCCATTTTTCCATCAAAAAAATCTTTAAATGAATAACTAGAGATTATCCTTTTTTCTCTTTCTGGTAAAATTTCGATGCCTTCCATTACTCTAAAAATTATATTCTTGGTTGCTTAGTTTTGCTATCTCCTTCATGATTATGGTAGTTACTTCTCTCAGCATTCTTTTATTAATTTTTTTGTTGTAGTATTTTTCTAAATACATTGGCTTGCCTATATTCATTGTAGCTCTTTTTAGCTTTGGAATGTATTTTCCTTTTGGCAGCATCTCAAAAGTCCCTATTAGTCCTATAGGTACCACCGGAACTTTTGCTTTCAAAGCCAGCCTTGCAACGCCTGTTTTGCCCTGCAGAAGTTTTCCTGTCATGCTTCTCGTGCCCTCGGGATGTATGCCAATTATTTTTCCTTTTTTCAATGCCTTTAAAGCCAGTTTTAATGCCTCTTTCCCTTTTTTTTCCCTGTCCAGCTGAATTGAGCCTACATACTCATGCCATGATTTCTTGAAAAAATTGTCAAAATGCTCTTTCTTGGCAAGGAAATGGACTTGTCGGTTTACTTTTTTTGCAACGTAGGCGCCGATAATGAGGTGGTCAGCGTAACTGGCATGGTTTGCTGCAAAAATAGCGGCACCTTCCTTAGGCAGATTTTCTCCGCCGCTGACTTTTTTCACCCACAGATTTATTATCGGGATTATTGTAAATTTTGGGATTAAGTACACCATTTTAGTAATTGTATTCTTGATTGATTAATCTTGCTATCTCCTTCATTATTTTTGTAGTTACGTCTCTCAGCATTCTTTTATTAATTTTTTTGTTGTAATATCTGTCAAAATGCATTGGCTTTCCAATTTTTACCTCACATCTCACAAGCCTCGGAAAGGCAGCCCCTTTTGGCATCACTTTGTTTGAGCCTATAATTCCGCAGGGCAAAACAGGGACTTTCAGTTTTAATGCCAATTTCGCGATTCCAGGATACGCTTTCTGCAGTTTTCCGTCTTTGCTTCTTCTGCCTTCCGGGAAAATCATCATAACTTCGTTTTTTTTCAAGTAGCCTGCCGCCTTCTGCATTGCCTCCTTGTTTTTTTCTTTCGTTCCTTTTTCATCATTAACATAAACAGGAATGCACTGCCATTTTGTCAAAAAAAATCCAGTGACTGGGTTTTTCCAGTAGTGGCCGTTTACAAGGGCATGCATTCTTACGCTTATTCTTGGAATTATTACGCTTGGCAGAAGCAATGCGTCAAAGTAGCTTGTATGGTTGCCCGCTGCGATGAATGCCTTGTTTCTTGGGATGTTCTCTAAGCCGTTCACCTTCCTTACCCAAAGCCTGTAAACAGGAGGTATTATTTTTTTTGAAATGGAGTAAATCATAAGTTATACTAGTAAATAAGACATTAAAAAGGTTTTGGTAGGGGTAATATTAAACAAACCCAATAAAGAAAAATACAAAAACAATTCAAACATTAAGAAATTAATAATTAAAAAATAAAAAGAAAAATATAAATTTTTACTCTACATCGTGCAGGCCGTTTTCATCGACATAGAATCCTGCTTCCCCTTCCGGCATTGAAGGGCTGTCAATCAGCTTTGCCACCCTTGTTCCTTTCTTGCCTTTTCTCAGGTAAATTCTAAAAGTTGATGCGTGCGCAACAATATGCCCGCCTATTGCCTGTGTAGGGTCGCCGAAGAACATGTCGGGCTTTGCCATGACCTGGTTTGTCACATAAACACAAAGGTTATATGTGTCGGCAAGCTTTAGCAAAATGTGCATGTGCTTGTTGAGCTTCTGCTGCCTGTCAGCCAATGTGCCTCTTCCTATGAACTCTGCCCTGAAATGGGCTGTTAAAGAATCTATAACTACAAGCTTCACATTCATGCCCTTCTTCTTGATTAAGTCTTCTATCTTTTCTGCCAGCAGCATCTGATGGTCAGAGTTGTAAGCCCTTGCCACCTTGATGTTTTTCAGGACTTGCTCTTCATCCAAGCCTGCCCCTTTTGCAAGCTGGATTATCCTTTCAGGCCTGAAAGTGTTTTCAGTGTCTATATAGACAGCGACTGCGTCCTTGTCCACAGACTGGCAGTTGACCGCCAATGCATGCCCAAGCTGGGTTTTTCCAGAGCCGAACTCTCCAAAGCACTCCACAATTGCTCCTGTCTCTAATCCGCCGCCAATCAAGCTGTCAAATGACTTGCTTCCTGTCCTGATTCTGATGACTTTTTCCCTTCTCCTCAGGAGTTCTTCTCCTGATTCAAAACCCATTTCCAGTGAAGACCTTGCAACCGCTATAAGCTTTTTTGCCAAGGCGTCTCCCATTCCGGTTGCGTCTATCAGTTCTGCTGGAGTTGCAACTGCAATGCTCATCAAATCAGAAAATCCAACTGAAATTAGCTTTTCGGCAGTTGCCGCCCCTACACCCGGTAGGTCATAGATTGTCTTTTCCTGCTTTTCCATTTTAATTTCTTTTTTTCTTCTCTTTGAATCTTTAGATTCTTCTATCTCAACTAATTCTTGTTCCATCATAATCACCTTTCTTTTATATTTTTATTCATTTTAGAAAGAGGTTAAATAACCTCT
>CAZJBR010000027.1:0-7192 GCA_964544435.1 uncultured Methanosarcinales archaeon | reverse complement strand
ATAAACCCAATATCCTGCTTTCTTTCCAATAACTTTTACGTTTCCAAAAATTTCTTCCATTTTCCTGCTTAAGGTTTTTCCGCCTTTGTTATGCCTTGCAACCAATTGAAGGCTTCCGTTCTTTTTTAAGTGTTCTTTTGCCTGCTCTATCAACTTGAAACAAATCTCTTTTCCTGCTGTTTGCGGCGGATTTGACAATATGGCATCAAAATCTTTCTGACTTATTTTCTGATACAAATTCCCTTGATATACCTCAGCCTTTACGCCATTTAATTTAATATTCTTCTTTGCCAGCGTTACAGCCCGCTCATTGACATCACCCATCACGACATTTGAATTGAATAATTTAGCTGCAGCAATCCCAAGAATCCCAATTCCGCATCCTATGTCAAGGACTTTGCTGTTTTCATCAACAATCATATTTTCCGCCAGCACTAACGTTCCTTTGTCAATCTTATCCTTGGAAAAAACTCCAGATGAAGTATATAATTCAAACTCCTTATTCCTTATTTTTTGCTTTATCTTTTTTACACTAAGCGACGATTTTTGCTTTTCAGAATAATAGTGCTCCATTTTAATTTTCTTATTTTTTATTATTGCGTTTATTTTCAATGAATTTTTTAGTAATTGTTCAATTCGTTATTGAGTTTTCGTTAATGTTTTCTCTGGTAATCTCATTTAGTGCTGTTTGCCTTAGACAATAAGGCACTTTCAATAAATATTTTATTTTTAAAAAACAAAAATCTAAGCTTCTTCCTGCCCCATTATATTATAAAGATTATATAAAATCCTGTCAACTCCCTTCACAAGGTCAAACCCTTTTCCTTCTACAACAATGCAGTTGTTGTTGTAGTAAGCCCTAAATCTTTCAGACTCCTTTATGTAAAGAACTAGACTGCCTGCTTCTTCACAAGTAACAATCGGCCTTGTTTTGCACGGCTCTGTCTCATTACGATCGCATGCCGCAATGGGCTTTTTTTCAAAAACTTTTGACATGTGGGTGTTGAAGTCCGCAACCGCCAATGCCACATAGGAAAGCTCTTTTCCTGTGGGGTTGAATGTAACAAAGAATTCGCCTTGGTTGTTGAAAAGATTATAATTCAGGCTGCCCTCTATTGCAATGTCTTCCAAATCTCTCGGCGAGTAACGCAATGCCATGTTATAAATTTTGGTGCCTTTTGGCGATGTCAGTTGAGTGTACCAAAGATTGTCGAAGGTGATAAAGCTGTAAACCCCTTTGTAAACATAGCCCTGCTCAGGCTCAAGCTTTCCCTTCAGGTTTAGGACATGCAATTCCTCCAAAGTCTTTGGCTGCTGCTTATTGAAAGTGACGTAAGCAAATACAGAAACAAACAATAGCACAATGGCTGCTATGGCAATGATTAAGATCTTATCAGAGGATTTTTTAGGCTCTTCAGGAGCGCTGCTTTTGTTGAATTCCTCCACTTTTCTGTCAAATTCCCTGACATCAGGCTCAAGATCATCTTTTAATTTATTATATTCATCTTTATCAATAACTTCTGATTCAAAACTTCCTTTTAAGATATTGAGTTTTTTTCTTGGGTCCACTATTTCACAACTCCGAGGATTGCATATAACAGCCTGTCCTTTAACCTGATAAAATCCTGATTTGACTCAGCTTCTGCGATAATACAATCATTTTGATAGTGTATCTCAGTTGAGTTGCCGAATTTGAAGAAAATCACAGGCACATTTTGCGTTGCGTCGCTGCAGGTTATAACTGGCAAATTGAATGTTGTGTTTGTTGTGAATCCCTTTCTAAAATAAATGTTGTATGCAGCCAATGTCAATTCCATCTGATGGTGTGCAAGCGCAATCGCTTCCCTGTATGTGCTGTTGAAATCATAAGTGGCGTCTATTTCAAATCTGTTCTGAAGCCTGCTGGAAATATCGCCAGGAATTGGAATGCTTTCAACTTCGCTCGGCAAAAAGCTGAAAGCCGCATACTTGCCGTTTATTTTAGCTTCGATATGATCAGAATATCTGACAAATTTTAATCCGCTGTCTTTTATGACTTCATTTTGCGGCTCAAAGCCGAAGAACACAAAACTTACAGAAGTCCCTATCATTATGAAGACTATAAACAATATCAGGCCCCACCTTTTCTTTTCTTTGAGTTCTTTCATCAAAGCTGTGGATAAAGGTGATTATTTAAAGGTTTTTCTAAATCTTTCAAATACGCTTCAAAGAATAGGAATATTTAAATAGTTCTATATCGCTCCCGATATATCGGATGTGATACAAATGATGACCGGCTACTTAAGGCTGATTGTTATGAAGACATTGCTAAACAAAAAGCTTTCAGGCTATGACTTGATAAAACAGATAGAAAAAGACACAGGTACTTGGAAGCCTAGCTTTGGCTCGGTCTATCCTCTTCTTGAAAAATTACTGAGGGAAAATCTTGTTGAAGTCGAAGTTCAAGGCAGGAAAAAGCTTTATTTTTTAACGTCCAGCGGCAAAGAGTACCTCAAGAATGCCAATAAAAGCAAAAACACCATTGTGGACAAAATGATTGCCACTTGGAAAGTGTTCGGCAGGATTACCGACAAGAGGGAGATGGGGTTTATGCTTGAAGTGTTCAACAGCCTGAAAAGAGGCCAGCTTCCGTTCAAGGAATTGAACCCCGAGCTTAACCAGTTCAGAGCGACAATTTTTGAGGTTTATTCAAGGGGCAAAGACAGGAAGAAGATTAAATCCATTTTGAAACGCACAATTAAAAAGCTCATTTCAGTAAAATGAAAAAGTCCATCATAAAATTGGAAAATGTCTGGAAAGTGTACAAGATGGGCAATGTTGAAGTAAACGCCCTGCAGGGACTCAGCCTTGACGTAAAAGAAGGCGAGTTTCTTGCAATAATGGGCCCGTCCGGCTCCGGCAAATCAACCGCAGTCAACATGATTGGCTGCTTGGATGTTCCCACAAGAGGAAGGATATTGCTTGACGGCCATGATATCTCAAAATTAAGGGAGTCAGAGCTTGCCCAGGTAAGAGGCAAAAAAATAGGCTTTATATTCCAGCAGTTCAATCTTATTCCAACTTTAAGTGCTCTTGAAAATGTTGCCCTGCCGATTGTATTCCAGTCTCTTGACAGGGAAAAAAGAATAATTAAATCCACTGAACTGTTGAAAATAGTCGAACTCGGGGATAGGATGAATCACAAGCCGGCAGAACTATCCGGAGGACAGCAGCAAAGAGTGGCAATAGCGCGCTCATTGGCCAATGACCCTGAAGTGATTTTAGCAGATGAGCCGACCGGAAATCTTGACTCAAGCACTGGTGAGAATGTAATAAGATTCCTGCAAAACCTTAACAGAAAAGAGGGCAAAACAATAATCATGGTCACGCATGACAATAATGTGGCGCGGCATGCGAACAGAATAGAGTTCCTTAAAGACGGAAAAATTATAAAATCATTAAACAACAGGAAAGGTGATTAAAATGAAGAAGTTATCGGTTTTAGTTTTGTTTATAATGGCCGCAACTTTGGCAAATGCAGCTGTTAGTTCAGAGTATTATGGGGAAAATCCGAAGATAATTGTGAGCCTTGCAAGCCAGGACCCTGATCCTGTGGAGCCGGGCAAGATTGTCGAGGTAAGCTTCAAGCTGGATAACCAAGGCGCACTTGCAAATAATGTTTTTTTTGATATAGAGCCAGAATACCCATTCACACTACTGCCCGGAGAAATCAAAACAAAGACAATTGGCACACTGGGCACGACCCAAAACAGCGAAAGAAGTGTTTTTGTAAAGTATAAGCTCAAAGTCGACCAAAATGCCGTTGATGGCAGCCATGAAATAAAAGTTAGGTACAAAACAGAGAATTTTGAATCATGGACACTGTTAGAGAATCTAATAATTAAGGTGCAGTCTAAGGACGCAATACTTTCAGTTGAGAAATACACAACAACTCCAGAAGTCATAGCTCCTGGATCAAAAGCAAAATTGCTGATAGGGCTTAGAAATCATGCATCATCTATTCTCAAGGATGTGAAAATAACACTTGATCTTGGAAAAAGCGGAGATGAGCAGACTCCTTTTGCGCCAGTGGGCTCAACAAATGAGAAAGTCATATCTGTTATTGATGCGCAAGGGTATACTCCTCTGGAATTCAGCTTGATTGTTGATCCCGATGCAAAGTCAAAAATCTACAAAGTGCCTTTGAAAATGCAGTATTCTGATATTATAAACAAGAATTACTCAAAAACACTGACTATTGCTGTGATTGTTGGAGTTGAGCCTGACGTCTCGGTTTACATTGACAGCACCAAAGTATATACTGCAGGCGGCACAGGAGAAGTGACTGTGAAAATTGTCAACAAGGGGCTTACAGACTTGAAATTTCTGAATGTAAATCTTGACAAGGCAGATGGCTACAAAGTATTGTCCCCCTATGAGGTATACCTCGGAAACATAGATTCGGATGACTACGAAACGGCTGACTTTAAGCTTAGCATTGACAAAAAAAGCAAGGGCAGCGTAAGCCTTCCTTTAACAATTGAATATAAGGATGCCAACAATGCAGATTACAAGAAGAAAATTAATCTGGAGCTTCCAATTTACACAAGCTCCGAGGCAAAAAGATTGGGGCTTGTGGAAGGCAATGGCAAGATTAAATGGATTATCATTGTAATCGTGATTGTTGTAGGGTTTTTTGGCTACAGAAGGTGGCGCAAAAAGAACAGGAAATAACTCCTGACTCAAGATGCTCAGGGATTATTTTATCTATTCGGTCAGGAATCTAAAGAGCAGAGGGTTAAGGTCATGGCTTACTATGATTGGAATATTCATAGGAATAGCTGCTGTTGTTTCTCTTATCGGCTTGGGTGAAGGCTTAAGGGTAACTATAATGTCCCAATTCGGTTTTCTCGGCCCTGATGTGCTTGGAGTTCAGGCATCCGGATTGGCATTTGCAGGGCCTCCTGGAACAGGTGTTGTTGATCCGTTAACAGACGATTTGGCTGAAAAAATAAAAAATGTTAATGGAGTTGAAGCTGCTTTTAGCAGATATCTGGAATCCGGCACTTTGGAATTTAATGACAAGCAGGGAATTGGAATTGCAGCTTCTGTGCCCGAAGGGGAAAACAAGAAAATCTTTGAAACAATGGTGAATCTGAAGGCAGAAGATGGAAGGCTGCTGAAAGACAGCGACTCAAGAAAAGTTGTTCTCGGTAACAATTTCAAGAAGGGCGAAACTTTCGGGAAGGCAATAAAGCCCGGCGACAGGGTTCTTGTCAACGGAATAAGTTTTGAGGTTGTCGGTATTCTTGAAAAAAAAGGGAGCTTCATTTTCGACAGCATAGTGCTGATGAATGAGCAGACTATGTTTGATGTGATTGGCACAAACAAGGCCCAGGTGAATGTAATCGCTGTGAAGGTCGGGGACGCCAACAAAATAGGCGAAGTCAAAGAAGGCATTGAAAAACTCCTGAGGAAAGAGAGGAATGTCAAAAAAGGCGAAGAGAATTTTCAGGTAAACAGCCCGCAGCAGACTCTTGAAGCCTTGGGCTCGACTTTATTCGCTGTGCAGCTTTTCGTGTATATCATAGCTGCCATCTCCCTCGCTGTTGGGGGCATTGGAATAATGAACACAATGTACACCTCAGTTCTTGAAAGGACAAAAGAGATTGGAATAATGAAATCCATAGGGGCAAGAAATTCCGCCATTTTCACGATATTCTTTGCCGAGTCTGGGCTTTTAGGAATGGTTGGCGGCATGATAGGCGTCATACTCGGATTAATCATTGCATTTGGGCTTTCGGCAGTTGGACGAGCAGTTTTGGGCTCTGAGCTGATTCAGGCAAGCATAAGCCCGTTCCTGATTATCGGGGCGCTATTGTTTTCATTTGCGCTCGGAACTGTCTTTGGGGTGCTGCCCGCTTACCAGGCGTCAAAGCTGAATCCTGTTGATTCGCTAAGGAGCGCAAAATGAGAATTGATGAAATTAAATATTCCCTCCAGCATGTCAGGAAAAGAAAATTGAGAAGCTGGCTTACGGTAGTTTCCATACTTATCGGCATTGCCGCAATATTCGCGCTGCTCAGCTTCGGAATCGGAATCCGGAATTATGTGAACACTCTTGCTGACGAGTCCGGAAGAAACAAGCTTTTTGTGCAGGCGAAGGGAATTGGAGCGCCGGGAACTGATGAGAATTTTTTTATAAGCAAGGAAGATGTCGATTTCATAAGCAAGATAAAGGGTGTTGATGAGATTGCAGGCATGTATTTCCAGGCCGGCGAAATAGAGTTTGATGATGTGAAAAAGTTTTATTTCGTGTCCGGGCTTGATCCGAACAAGATTGAATTTATTGAAGAGAGCTTCGCCAATGAAATAATAAAAGGGAGGAGGCTCAGGAACGGAGACTTAAGCAAGGCAGTTCTTGGATACAACTACCAGTTTGATGAGAAAATATTCAAGAGGGGCGTAAAGCTCGGCGACAAGATAAAAATCAACGGCAATTCATTCGAAATAGTGGGGTTTTTCGGCGAGGTGGGCAACCCAAGCGATGATTCAAATGCATACATAACCGACAAGGCATTTGAGCAGCTGTATCCAAAGAAAAAAGATAAATTTGGGTTTATTATGATAAGCTCGCAAAACGGGGTAAATCCAAGTGAGCTTGCCGAAAGGCTAGAAGAAAAATTAAGAAAATTCAAAGACCAGGATGAAGGAAAGGAGGATTTTTTTGTGCAGACATTTGAAGATGCATTAGCAACTTTCACTACAGTGATAAACGTGATTAACGGCGTGCTGGTTCTAATTTCCTTTGTATCAATGCTTGTTGCTTTTGTGAATATAATGAACACAATGTACACCGCAATAATAGAAAGGACCAAAGAGATCGGGGTGATGAAGGCTGTAGGCGCAAAAAACGAGGACATTCTGCTTATCTTCATGTTTGAGTCAGGGTTTCTCGGGCTGGTTGGCGGGATTGCAGGAGTGATAGTTGGATTTATAGTCGCGAGCCTTGGCGGGGCTGCCGCAGCTGCAAACGGATTTGCATTGCTTAAGCCGGAATTCCCGATTGCCTTGATAATCGGTTGCCTATTGTTCGCGTTTGTTATCGGGGCTTTGGCTGGATATCTGCCTGCAAGAAGAGCCTCAAGGCTAAAGCCGGTGGATGCGCTGAGGTATGAGTAAGAAATTTAATAGTATCAAGAAGAACAGTTGT
>CAZJBR010000026.1:0-7708 GCA_964544435.1 uncultured Methanosarcinales archaeon | reverse complement strand
AGGGAATTTGATGGCAGAAAAATTGAATTTGTTTCATTTTGGAGTTGGCTGCTCACAAATTCAGACAAATCTAACTTATGAACCAGTTAACTTTTGCGTTTTTCGACGACAAGACCCTGCGAGAAAAATCAAAAATGAAATGGCGTTTTAGATTCCATAAATCACGAATTTGGCGGTTTTAGCCGTTTTGACAAAATAAAAAACGCAAAAGTTTAGAAAAATAGAGATACTGGGCAGACAAAAATAACAATTCTTGCAGGAAAGAACAAAATTTAAAAATGGAGGAAAACATCAGAACATAAAATGCTATCCGATACAACCCTAAAAAACCAGCTGAAGCATACATTAGATAAGACAAATTTCAAATTCGGCAAAAAATACGAAGGAAAGGTCAGAGATAATTACACTCTTAACAGCAAAAGAATAATCGTAACAACAGACAGAATTTCTGCATTTGACAGGGTGTTGTGCTCATTGCCATTCAAAGGACAGGTTCTCAACCAAATATCTGCTTTCTGGTTTGAGAAAACAAAAAGAATAATCAAAAACCACCTTATCAGCGTGCCTGATCCTAATGTCATGCTTGTGAATGAATGCAAGCCTTATCCAGTTGAAATCATTGTGAGGGACTACATAACTGGCGTGACAACAACATCTGCATGGTACAATTACCAAAAAGGCATTAGGAATTTCTGCGGCAACAAGCTTCCGGAAGGTTTAGAGAAAAACCAAAAGTTCAGCAAGCCCATAATAACTCCGACAACAAAAGCAGAGCACGGCAGTCATGACGAATTGATTTCTAGAGAAGAAATAATCAAAAGAGGATTGGTTGATGAAGACGCATACAGGAAGATAGAGAAGGCAGCTCTTGCATTGTTTGATTTCGGATCAAAGCTTGTTGCAAAAAATAATCTTATTCTTGTAGACACAAAATACGAATTCGGGGAACTGGATGGCGAGCTTGTTTTGATTGACGAGGTGCATACTCCCGATTCTTCACGATTCTGGATTAGGGATACATACACTGAGTTATTTAACAAAGGACAAGAGCCGCAAAAGTTGGATAAGGAATATGTAAGGCAGTGGCTCTCAAACAAAGGGTTCCTTGGTGACGGTCCTATTCCGTTAATACCCGATGAAGTAAAAATCGAGGCAGCAAAAAGGTACATAACAGCCTACGAGATGATAACGGGCAATGAATTCACGGCAAAGAACGAGGATGTTCTGAAGAGAATTGAGGAAAACTTAAGAAAGTCCAAAATAATATAAACAATTTTTGTGGGGAGTATGATAAATCTTAAAAAAGAAAAAAGAGTAATGCTTCAGGCAGCAAAAGCAGCGTCAAAGGTTATTCTGTATTATTACGGCAAAAAAAGTTTTGTAAAAGAAAAGCCAAACAAAAGCCTTGTGGGCATTGCCGATACTGAAGCGAACAAATCAATAATAAGCATAATAAAAAGCAAATTTCCAAGCCACAGCATCCTTTCAGAGGAAACGGGATTTGAGGACAATAATTCAGAATATAAATGGGTTATAGACCCTTTGGACGGAACTCATAATTTTCTGCATAAGCTGCCGATTTTCGGCATTTCAATCGCTTTGGAATATAAAAATAAAGTCATACTCGGAGTTATGCACTTTCCTGTCCTGTGCATCACCGCTATTGCTGAAAAAGGCAAGGGGGCATTTGTCAACGGCAAAAGGATACGCGTGTCAAACAGAAAAAAGGTTGATTATTCATTTGTTCTGATAGACACCAACCCGTCAAATAGGAAAACAGCTGCAAATCTCATTAAGTCGTTGTCGGGCACAACTGCAGACATAAGAAATTTTGGCAGCGCTATCTACAACATCTTTCTTGTCGCCTGCGGCAAATGCGAAGGATATGTCATCCTGTCCACCAATGAGTGGGACGTGGCTGCAGGTTTTCTGATAGTGGAGGAGGCTGGCGGAAGGATTACGGGTGTCGACGGCAGGAAATATGATTTTAATGAGTGCAAATACCTAATTTCTAACGGAAAGCTGCACAAAAAGCTTTTAAGATACTTAAAATGATACCAATAAAACTGGTTACAATTAAAAATTTAACAAATGGTAAACTGATTGAGGCAATCCCAGAATTCTATGAGTTAGAAGAGATAGTTGAAAATAATGATTGGCACATAAACCAATCTGTCTTTAAACATACATTATCTGTATTAAAAAATCTAAATAATTTATTCAGAAAATACACTTTTGAGTTTGGAAAACCTTTGAATGCAAAAATAAGTAAATATTCAAGAAAGCAGTTATTGTTCATTGCAGCTTTGCTGCACGATATCGCTAAAAAGGAAACAATCAAAAATCATAAAAGATTTACAGAATGCCCGCATCATGAAGCCAAAGGAGCTGTAAAAGCCAGAAAGATACTAATGCGATTTGATTTAAGTCAAAAAGAAAAAGATTTTGTCATTAAGATTATAAGAAAGCATGGCTTAACGCACAAACTGCCAGTAAGCAATGGAAAATATTTTGCAGCATTTAAAAAAAGGAACGAGGATATATTCCTCGAGCTTATACTTTTGGCAATTGCGGACATGCAAGGAACAATGCTAAAAATTAGGAGTCCTGATGATTTTAAGAAACGGTTTGAGTTCTATGAAAAATATGGATTGAAATTGTGAACGTTTCTTAAATAAAAATAGAAAAGTTTATAAATACTGAACGATTTTAGACTAGTAATAAAATGGAAGGCTTATCAAAGATTTTCACCAAAGTAAACGTGCAGATACTCGAGCTTCTGTCTAGGGAGAGGCTTCACATCAGGGAGATAGCCGAAAGGGTAAAATGCTCTCCTGCCAAGGCGCATGCCTGCATAAAAATATTCAAGAAGCACGGCATAGTGATGGAAGTTGAGGAAAAAAACAGGAAAGTTATTGTCCTAAATCTTGAGAATGAATTAACAAAGCAGGTAGTGCAGATAATAAACATTGACAAATCAATAGATCCTAAACTTATCCCAGAAAAAATAAATCTCTTTGACGCTATAAGCCCGCTTGATTTCAGGTATTACGGAAGGGACAGCAGCATATTTGAAAAGCTGCAGCAGTATCTTTCTGAATCTGCTTTTGTAAGGCATGCGCTGAAGGTTGAGTCCGCATTGGCAAAAATTCTTGCAAAAAATAGAATATGCAAAAAAGAAGCGGCTGATGAAATAGAAAAGGCGTGCAAACAGGTTACTCCGGGGCAGGTTTACGCGGAAGAGGACAAGATAAAGCACAACATAAGGGCATTGGCAAACTGCATAAGGAATTATGTAAGTGAAGAAGCAAAGCCATTTGTTCACTTTACGGCTACAAGCTACGATATAATTGCAACCGCCGACGCTCTAAGGTACAAAGATTTCTCCAATAACGTTTTGATTCCCGAATTATTGAAGTTTCAATCAACTTTGGTTAATTTGGCGCTAAGGGAGAAAGATACTGTGCAAATCGGCAGGACGCATGGACAACACGCCGAACCGATAACTTTTGGCTTTGCAATCGCGCAATACGTGAGCAGGTTTGGCGCATCAATACTAAAAATAAGAAGAGCCGCCAATAATCTTAGGGGAAAGATGGCAGGTGCTGTAGGCGCTTATAATGCATCTTCGTTGTTTTTCAATGATCCGCAGAAATTCGAGGAGGATGTTTTGGGCGAGCTGGGCTTGAAGCCGTCTCCGATTTCAACGCAAATAGTTGAGCCAGAATTTCTTGTTGAATACTTAAGTTCTGTAGTCTCGGCTTTTGGTGTTATGGCTAACTTGGCTGATGACATGAGGCACCTGCAGAGAAACGAGATTGGAGAAGTGGGCGAGTTTTTTGAGGCAAAACAAGTGGGCTCATCAACCATGCCGCAGAAAAGGAATCCAATCAATTTTGAGAATGTTAAAAGCATGTGGAAAGGATTCATGCCAAGAATGGCCACTATGTACATGGACCAAATATCAGAGCATCAAAGAGACCTGACTAATTCAGCATCAATGAGGTTCATTCCAGAAATTTTGGCTGGGTTTTATGTTTCTGTTGCAAGGCTCAACAAAGTGATGTCAAATCTGACCGTTGACAAAAAGAATATGCGGAAGAATTTTGACATGGGCAGAAAGATGATTGTTGCAGAGCCGCTTTACATATTGCTGGCCGCAAATGGGCATCCTGACGCGCATGAATATGTAAGGGAGATGACGCTAAAATCGCAGTTAACAAGAAGGCCTTTGATGCGGCTGATAAAAAATGACAAAGCAGTTCAAACGTACCTTAAGAAATTCACCAAGAAGCAGCTTGAAATTCTTGGAAATCCTGAAAAATATACGGGAATAGCTTCTAAGAAGACTGAAGACATATGCAATTACTGGAAGAAAGAGTTTAAGTTATTATGAAATTCTCCGACGATAAATGCGTTTTATCTACTGGATAGTTTATACACAAACGAAATGTTTAAATATCTCCTATGCTGTATCTTCTATTAAAAAATTTTGGGGTGATTAATCTGGATATTTCAAGAAGGAAATTTCTTAGCGCAATAGGCGTCGGAGCTTTAACATTATCTGAAGCATGTAGTCTGTCCACAAGAGTGCGCAATGATTCTACTATCGATAAATTGGTCGATTACGAGGGGCCATATGTGCACAACGGAAAACTCAGAGAGGGGCATGCATTATTGATTGCCTTGAATTTGCTTTCACCAAACAAGCACACTAGGTATAACCGGGCAGAATCTGATGGAAAAGTTATTAAGATGATTCCGCACCGTAACTGGGCAATTCTTTTTCCCCCATTGCAGCATGAAGTTGCTTCTTATCTGATTCCGGATTTGCCTAAATTCCTCAGTCTTTTTGGGTTTACTTCCTCCGATGATCTTATCTGGCCAAGAGATTTTGATGCCAAAGAATCAAAGAGAATTGAGGATGTTGTCAACTACATCAACAGAGAAACCAGGATGCCGCTTCAGCCTGGCAAAACTTTTGATCGGCACCTCTCGGAAATAATCAAGCGCAGCGAGTATCTTAGACTTCTTCAAACGGCATCTGATAATCATAATGTTCTTGCCGAGGGTATCTTAGAACAAGAACTGCGAATAATGCTGGAAGCGGCCATTTATGAGCCAAGACACCATATTGATGCAGAATCAATAAATAAATGGTATGCTTTGAACAGATGGAAGGACTTCGATATTGTAAGTATTGGTGCACAGATAGTTCCGGAATTCAAAATAGGAGTCCCAATTAATCGGGATTTGTCTAAGGGCTACATTAAAATTGAATTTAATCTTTATGTGCCTTCTCAAAGAGATTCTGATAGTAGGGATGCAGAAATTGATATTTCTATAGGTGATTTCCGTAAAATAGCAGAAGGAACAAAATACAATGTGAATGATTATAGAAATGCCAGCGAACAGCTACAGGCAGACTTTAATTCTGGAAAGCTTAACTGGCACCTATTGAAGTTCATGAACCGGCTTTATGTCTATGGAGTGAATAGGGCATTATCATCACCCATCCTGCAAACTCAAGGAATTGATTTTGCAAAATTAAGGTTAGGTGATTTTAGACTAAGGGCAGCAGCAACTCCCCCAACATCCGATGCTGGCATAAAAAATGCGGTAGTTACATATCATGAGCATTATAAAACATGAAATTGGAGGTGTTAATATGAAACGAAATATGAAATTGTGGGCAATGCTGATGGTTTTGATTATGCTAGCCCATTTAATACCTGCATTTGTATTTGCAGATGGCGGCGATGGTGACGGCGATGGTGATGGAGATGGAGATGGAGACGGCGATAGTGATGCGCGAGGAGGAGACGGAGATGGAGACGGCGACGGCTGTGAAATTGACTGCAATGAGATACCTGAGTTCACAACCGTAGGCTCTGGCTTGGCGCTGGCTGGAATAGCCGCTTACCTATATAGAAGAAGCAGGAAGTAAATTGCTTTTTCTTTTTTTATTTATTCAAGAGCATACAAACTGCGGATTTTTACTTATAAATTGCATGAATTCCTCTTCTGTAAAAACTTTCAGAATCTGAAGGAATGCCATGATTGCATGCTGATTGTTGTCAATTCTTATTTCATCCCTTTCTGCAGATGTTCTAATGCCGCCTAATACAATATTAGAATCATTTCGGTTGGCGGCATCGTTTTCTTTGAATTGCAGTTCAACCAAAGACCTTGCGCCAAGAATAACAGCTTCCTTGTATCTTTCTGCCCTATCAACGTCTCCCAGCTGCTTTGCCAGTCTGTAGGCATAAGTCAATCCTTCAATATAGACTGCAGTCGAGGAAGCATGCGGCGGCCCGTATTCATCATGCCCGGGGTCAAAAAACACTCCAAGATTATCGGGCTTCGAGCAATCTTTATTTTGCATCCCAATCAAAAAATCATTCATTTCAAAAATAAAGTCTGCGTAATCTTTTTTTGGCGCCACCCGGTAAAGCCTGTACAGGGCCATTGTATGCCACGGCACAAAAGCAGGATTCCTGTTTTTTCTGTGCCAATCTGAATAGAATTGGAATGATTTTCTCACTTCATCAATATATTCTCCATTGTTCGCTTTTTCACGCAATAACATTAAAGCGAGCATGGCTTCCCCGGGATAAAAATTCTGGTTGTCGTTTCTTTCTCCAATGTAGAAAGTGCGGAAGCTCCCGTCTGTTTCATTGTGCAGCAAGAGTATGAGATTAATTAATCCGCTCTTTTGTCGGTCGTATTCATTTTCATAGCTCTCCAAAATTGAGGCTAAGGCAAAAGCCGCAGAGCCGAGCTTTGACTGACCAGAGTAAAGAATAAATCCAATTCCGTTTTTCTCAGAATAAAAGGTGTCTATATTGTATTTCAAATTCTTGTCAAACGCTTCCTTGTATCGTATGTCATTTGAGTGTTTATACATCTCCGCCAATGCAATTGTTGACATGAACTGCCTTAGTTCATTATTCTCAGCTGAAAATCTTTTTGCAGAAGGAAAGTATAGGTAGTTCATGCTCCCATCCTCATTTTGGTTATTGAGCATCCATCTGCCGGCCAGATATAAGCTTTGGTTTATTCTTTCGAAATTGATATCTTTTAAACTTATGGAATCATATTTTTGAGTTTTACTTGCAATCTTGCCATTATTTGCACTGCAGAAACTCAAGATGAGTATTACAACCAATAGCAGATTAAGATAAAATCCTTCTTTAGTGCATTTCATTTTAGGGGAGTATGCTGCTGTACGTATGATAATAGTGATGGTTAATAAAGATTTTTAGCACAATTCGGCGCAATTACACTTCAGCGTTCAACAATGCTATTGAATTTTTGTCAATTCTTAGAGAGTCAACTAATTATGAAGTTGAACATATAAAGCGGGTGAAAGAAACCTTTAAATACCACCTCCACATCACTTCCAAGTTCATCGCCTCCAGTTCAATATTGGTTAGATATTCAAATTCTACGGAAAAAATATTGAAGGCTGATGGCCAAATTTGTGTTTGGCATTGACGGATCTAAAAGTAATTTTTTAGATTCATCTGTGCTTAATGTGTGCATTAAGTACATGTAGGAAATTAAGTTTCAGCCCAATATAGTGTGACAGCGACCAATAATAAAGGATGGATAAAATATATAGTCGGCTATTCAAAGACGTCAAAATCTGCGATTCAATTAATTCCCGTTGATCCTGCGGGAGGTTGCTGCTATTGGGGTTCGATTA